>NZ_JBEXSH010000530.1:0-6284 GCF_040613555.1 Streptomyces sp. NPDC006265 | reverse complement strand
GGCGTCCCGCCGCCGGCTCCGGGGACACCCCGCAGACATCACGAACGCCCGGGGCCGCGGCCCCGGGCGTCGCTGGGATCAGCTCTCGTCGTCCCGGCTGCCCGCCGGGGCGTCGTGCCACTTGGGGTCGTTCTCCCACTGGAGGTTGCGCTCGCGGGCGGTCGCCATCGCGTGTTCGGCCTCCGCGCGGGAGGCGTACGGCCCGAACCGGTCCTTGTTGGGGCACTCCGGCCCCTCCTCGACCTTCTTGTGCTCCAGGCAGTAGTACCACTCACCCGGCTTGCCGACCGTCCGCTTCTTGAACAGGGCCATGACCAGCTCCTCTCGCCATCGACATGTTCCCCCATCACCGCTGGTTAGACTCGCTGGCATGTCTGGCCAGTCGCTGCTTGTCCCAGGGGAGCTGTCCCCCACCCGTTCCGTGCCCGGAAACATCCGCCGCCCCGAGTACGTCGGCAAGCCCGCGCCGACGCCGTACACAGGACCGGAGGTGCAGACGCCCGAGACCATCGAGGCGATGCGCGTGGCCGGCCGGATCGCGGCCCGGGCGATGGCGGAGGCCGCGAAGCTGATCTCCCCCGGGGTGACCACGGACGAGCTGGACAGAGTCGCGCACGAGTACATGTGCGACCACGGCGCCTACCCCTCGACGCTGGGCTACCGCGGCTTCCCGAAGTCGCTGTGCACAAGCGTCAACGAGGTCATCTGCCACGGCATCCCGGACTCGACGGTGCTGCGCGACGGCGACATCGTCAACCTCGACGTGACCGCGTACATCGGTGGTGTGCACGGCGACAACAACGCCACCTACCTGGTGGGTGACGTCGACGAGGAGTCGCGGCTGCTGGTGGAGCGGACCCGGGAGTCCCTGGAGCGGGCGATCAAGGCGGTCAAGCCGGGCCGGCAGATCAACATCATCGGCCGGGTCATCGAGTCCTATGCCAAGCGCTTCGGCTACGGAGTGGTCCGGGACTTCACCGGGCACGGCATCAACTCCTCGTTCCACTCGGGCCTGATCATCCCGCACTACGACAGCCCGCACGCGACCACGATGATCCAGCCCGGCATGACGTTCACGATCGAGCCGATGCTGACGCTCGGGACGCACGAGTACGACATGTGGGACGACGGCTGGACGGTCGTCACGAAGGACCGGAAGCGGACGGCCCAGTTCGAGCACACGCTGTTGGTGACGGACTCGGGCACGGAGATCCTCACGCTGCCGTAACCCCGCCACCCGCACCCCACAGCCCGCCCTCCCTCCGAGGGCGGGCCGCGTCTATTAAGCACCGAGGTTTTACCGACAGCGCGTCGGGAAAAGTGTGCGCATGGAATCCTTCTCGACGCTCCTTCGGACCGCTTCCCGCGAGCAGCACGAGGAGGCCAGGGGCTCGACCTTCATCGGCGACCTGCTGGGGCACAAACTGGGGGTCGAGGCGTTCGCGCGCTACACGGAGCAGCTGTGGTTCGTGTACGGCGCGCTGGAGTCCGGCGCCCGGCACCTGGTCGCGGACCCGGTGGCCGGCCCCTTCGTCCGTTCGGAGCTGTTCCGTCTGACGGCGCTGGAGCGGGACCTGGAGTATCTGCGCGGCCCCGGCTGGCGGACGGCGGTCAGCGCGCTGCCCGCCACCCTGGAGTACGCCGAACGGATCACGGCGTGCGCCCACACCTGGCCGGCCGGCTACATCGCCCACCACTACACCCGCTACCTGGGCGACCTCTCCGGCGGGCAGATCATCCGCGACACGGCCGAGAAGACATGGGGCTTTTCGAAGAAGGGCGACGGAGTCCGCTTCTACGTGTTCGAGGAGATCGGGAACCCGGCCGCCTTCAAGCGGACTTACTGCGAGCTGCTGGACGCGGTGACCGGTGACGAGCTGGAGCGGCAGCGGATCGTGGCGGAGTGCAAGCGGGCGTACGGGCTGAACAACGAGATGTTCGAGGCCCTGGGCGAGGAGTTCCCTCTGACGGCGTGAACGGGCGAGGCTCACTCGCACGCGGCGAGGGGCCCCGGTGCCGGCTCGGGAGAGAGCCGGGCCCGTCCTGCTCAGATGCCGAACGGACCGTCGTGGCAGACGGCCCCGCCCCACTCGATCTCGGCGGTCTCGGCCTTGAGCTCACCGAAGCACGGGCTGCACGCCACGGTGGCCGTTGCGGTACTCCTGACGGTCGTTGCCGGCGGAGGCCGCCGCCGCACCGGTGGCGGACAGGGCGGCGGTCAGGGCGACGACGGCCACAGCGGATCGAATGCGCATGAGATTGCTCTCGCGGTGGTGCTTGGGTCACGCCCGGAGATCCCCGTTCACCGCCGCCCTCGCACGCTGTTCCACCCGTACGGACGCGCCCCACCCGGGTCAGCGCTCGAGGTGGACCCGGCCGCCGACCTCGGTCCATCCGCCCGGCTGGGGCGCGGTGAGGATCTGGGAGCCCGCGCCCTGGGTGATGTTGAGGGCCCGGCCCAGCCGGTCGGTGAGCAGCAGGGCCGCGGCTCCGGTCGCCTCGTCCTCGTCGATACCGTCGCCCCGGCCGGGGAAGGCCCGGGCCCGGATCCGCCCGGCGGGCTCGTCCTCCCACGCCCAGGCGTACACCCACTCTCCCGGCGGAGGCACGGCCAGGTCGTCGACCTCGGCGGCGCCGCCGTACTGGCGCAGCGTCCGCGGCGGCACCCACTCCGCCCGCGCCTCGATCCAGCAGAACTCCCCGTCCTGCCGGGCCCCGACCACTCCGGCGGGCGTCACCAGCTCGGGCACGTCGAGCAGCCACGCCGTCCCGACACAGGGGTGCCCGGCGAAGGGCAGCCGCAGCGTGGGCGTGTAGATGTCGATCACTCCGCGCTCGGGATCGTCGACAAACACGGTCTCGCTGAACCCGACCTTCGCGGCGAACGCCTGCCGCTCCTCCCGCTCGGGCAGCACGGACCCTTCACGCACGACCCCGAGCTCGTTGCCGTACCCACCGTTCGGCCCGCAGAAGACGCGGAGCACGTCGTAGTCAGTCACGAGGGGCATTCTCTCCGGTCACGTGCGTGGGTCGGCGAGGCAGGGGGCGCGATGGGTCTTTTGACCTTCCCTTGACCCAATCATGACGGCGATTTTGAGCCACTTGAGTCATCCTTGGGTGCTGTCTTAGGTGAGCCTCACCTTCCTCTCTCCTGGAGCCTTCATGCGACCCGCTCGTCCCGCTTCCGTCGTCATCGCCGCCGCGGCGGCCCTGGCCGCCGTCACCGGCTGCACCGAGAAGAGCGACGCGAAGGACGGCGACCACGTGATCAAGGTGACGGCGACGGACGACAAGTGCCAGGTGTCGAAGAAGGAGTTCCCGGCCGGGCACGTCGAGCTGGCCGTCGAGAACAAGGGCTCCAAGGTCACCGAGGTCTACGTCCTCTTCCCCGACGACCGTGTGGTCACCGAGCGGGAGAACATAGGCCCCGGCACCAGGCAGCGGGTCACCGCCGAGGTGAAGGCCGGCGACTACCAGATCGCCTGCAAGCCCGGCATGAAGGGCGACGGCATCCGCCAGGCCGTCAAGGCCACCGGCGGCAAGGCCGTCAAGCACGACCCGCGTCTGGACAAGGCCGTCGCGGCCTACCGCGCCTACGCGCAAGCGCAGGCCGACGAGACACTGCCGAAGGCCGAGGCGTTCGCCGAGGCCGTCAAGGACGGCGACCTCGAGGCGGCGAAGAAGGCCTACGCCCCCTCCCGCATCGGCTGGGAGCGCACCGAGCCGGTCGCCGAGTCCTTCGGCGACATCGACCCGAAGGTCGACGTCCGTGAGGACGGTCTGGAGGACGGCCAGGACCCGGCCACCGACTGGACGGGCTGGCACCGCCTGGAGAAGGCCCTCTGGCAGGACAAGAAGATCGGCACCCGCGAGAAGGACCTCGCCGGCCAGCTGATCAAGGACCTGAAGGACTGGCAGAACCGGGTCGGCAGGGCCGAGATCACCCCCACCTCCATGGCCAACGGCGCCAAGGAACTCCTCGACGAGGTCGCCACCGGCAAGGTCACCGGTGAGGAGGAGCGCTACTCGCACACCGACCTGGTCGACTTCAAGGCCAACGTCGAGGGCGCGCAGAAGTCCTACGACCTGCTGAAGCCGGTCGCGAAGGAGAACGACGCGGCTCTCGTCACCGAACTCGACGAGCAGTTCGCGGCCCTGGACAAGCTGCTCGACCAGTACCGCTCGAACCCGACGTCGTACGACTTCACCTCCTACGACAAGGTCGGCAAGGCCGACCGCAAGGAGCTCTCGGACGCGGTCAACGCCCTGGCGGAGCCGCTGTCGAAGCTCGCCGCGGCGGTGGTGAAGTAGCCATGACGGACACCAACTCCCCTTCCCCCAGTCGCCGTTCCCTGCTCGGCTGGGGCGGCGCGGGCCTGGCGCTCGGCGCGGCCGCGGCAGGCGGAGCTGTGGCGATGGCCCGCACCGAGGACGACACCGAACCGGCCGGCTCGGCGATCGCCTTCCACGGGCCGCACCAGGCGGGCATCGCCACGCCGGTGCAGGACCGCCTGCACTTCGCCGCGTTCGACGTGACGACCGACGACCGTGAGGCCTTCGTCCGGCTGCTGAAGGACTGGACGGCGGCCGCCCGGCGCATGACGGCCGGACACGCCGTCGGCGAGGGCGCGTTCGGCGGCCTGGCCGAGGCGCCCCCGGACGACACCGGCGAGGCGCTCGGCCTGAAGCCCTCCCGCCTGACCCTCACGATCGGCTTCGGCCCGTCCCTGTTCGAGAAGTTCGACCTCACGGACCGCCGCCCGGAGGCCCTGGTCGACCTGCCGAAGTTCGCGGGCGACAACCTCGACAAGAACCGCAGCGGCGGCGACCTGTGCATCCAGGCCTGCGCCGACGACCCCCAGGTAGCGGTCCACGCCGTCCGCAACCTGGCCCGCATCGGCTTCGGCAAGGTCGTCATCAAGTGGTCGCAGCTCGGCTTCGGCAAGACGTCCTCGACGACGCCCGAGGCGCAGACGCCGCGCAACCTGATGGGTTTCAAGGACGGCACCCGCAACATCGCGGGCACGGAGACGGACCGCCTGAAGAAGTTCGTCTGGGTGGACGAGAAGGACGAACCGGCCTGGATGGCGGGCGGCAGCTACCTCGTGGCCCGCCGCATCCGCATGCACATCGAGACCTGGGACCGCACCTCGCTCCAGGAGCAGGAGGACATCTTCGGCCGCGACAAGGGCGAGGGCGCCCCGGTCGGCAAGGCCAAGGAGCGCGACGAGCCGTTCCTGAAGGCGATGAAGCCCGACGCGCACGTCCGGCTGGCGCACCCCGACACCAACCACGGGGCGACGATCCTGCGCCGCGGCTACTCCTTCACCGACGGCACGGACGGCCTCGGCCGCCTGGACGCGGGCCTGTTCTTCCTGGCCTACCAGCGCGACGTCCGCAAGGGCTTCATCCCGATCCAGCGCAGCCTGGCCGCCGATGCGCTCAACGAGTACATCCAGCACGTGGGTTCGGCGCTCTTCGCCGTCCCGCCGGGCGTCCGCGACAAGGACGACTGGTGGGGCCGGACGCTGTTCTCGAAGGAGGCCTGAGCACGTGTTCTCCAACTACCTGATCGGTCTGCGCGAGGGCCTGGAGGCGAGCCTGGTCGTCTGCATCCTCATCGCCTACCTGGTCAAGACGGACCGCAGGGACGCCCTGAAGCCGATCTGGGCCGGGATAGCCGTCGCGATCGCCCTCGCGTTCGGCTTCGGCTGCGCCCTCGAATTCGGCTCCCAGGAACTGACATTCCAGGCCCAGGAGGCCCTGGGCGGGTCCCTCTCGATCCTCGCGGTCGGGCTGGTGACATGGATGGTGTTCTGGATGCGCCGCACGGCCCGCCACCTCAAGTCGGAGCTGCACGGCCGGCTGGACGCGGCGCTGGCGATGGGCACGGGCGCGCTGGTCGCCACGGCCTTCCTCGCGGTGGGCCGGGAGGGCCTGGAAACGGCCCTGTTCGTCTGGGCGTCGGTCCACGCGGCGAGCGACGGCACGCCCCGCCCGCTGCTCGGCGTCGCCCTGGGCCTCCTCACGGCAGTCCTCCTGGGCTGGCTGTTCTACCGCGGCGCGCTGCGCATCAACCTCGCGAAGTTCTTCACATGGACCGGCGGCATGCTGGTGGTCGTGGCGGCCGGTGTCCTCGCCTACGGTTTCCACGACCTCCAAGAGGCCGACTTCCTGCCCGGCCTCACCGACAAGGCCTTCGACATCTCCGGCACGATCCCTCCGGACAGCTGGTACGGCACGCTCCTCAAGGGCGTCTTCAACTTCCAGCCCGACCCCACGAC
>NZ_JBEXSH010000529.1:0-6285 GCF_040613555.1 Streptomyces sp. NPDC006265 | reverse complement strand
GATGGCTCTCCGTAGAGGAAGGAGCGGTGTTCGGTGCGTGCTCTCGGCGTGCCGGGCATCGCGACACCGCGGAGATCCATCAGAAGGGCCCTAGAAGACTCATGAAGATCTTGGTGAGGGGCCATCCGGCCGGAGGCCGGATGGCCCCTCGTCGCTATGTGGTGGCGGGGGCGAGGTGCCAGGCGCCGTCGATGCGGGTGAGTCCGAGGTTGATCAGTCGGCGGAGGTTGAGGGCGGCAGCTCGCGTGTGGAGCCAGGTGTTGTTAGCGATGGTGCCGCGGTAGCGGAGGCGGCGGTTGCCGTGCTGGACGAGCCAGGCGACGGCGCGTTCGACCGGTGGCCGCCAGCGGCGGTAGTCATCCTGCCAGTCGGGGTCGGTGGCGGCCTGGTGTCGGGCGGCCGCGAGCAGGTCGTGGTGGGGGCGGATGGTCAAGATGCGTCCGGCCTTGGCCTTGGTGCACCGCTCGCGCAGGGGGCATCCGGTGCACAGGTCCTTGAAAGCGGCCTTGCGCTGGTGGTGCTGTCCGCAGGGGTCGGAGAGGGCAACGGTGTGTCCTGCGGGGCAGGTCACAGTGGCGGCCAGGGTGTCGATGGCGAAGTCGTCGAGGGTGAAGCCACCGGGTACCGCCGCTCGTAGCGGGGCGGGTTTGAAGAACAGCCGGTGCCCTGCCCCTTCAAGGGTCTGGCGGGCCTCTCCGGTGGAGTAGGCAGTGTCACCGAAGGCGTCCACCGGCTCGTCTTCTTCGGCGAGCAGGTCCAGGCCGACGGTGGCCTCGTGGTGCTCGGGGCCGCTGCCGGGTGTGAGGGCGAGGGCGGTGTATAACGCGGTCTCCGGCTCGATGGCCAGGTGGGCCTTGTATCCGTCCTGCCGGTGGCTGCGGGTCTTGTGGATGTGCCGGGCCTCGGGGTCGACGGTGGAGACCATCCGGTCCTGCGCAGTGCCCCGGGTGATGCGCCAGCGCCCGTCCCGGCCGTCGGAGTCCTCGGCCGGCTCCACGTCTTGTCCTGCGACCAGGGCCAGCAGGCCGACCGCGTCCGCGGCCTTCTCGCCCAGTTCCTGCTCGGGCAGGTGCCCCAGCAGCAGCGCGTCACCGACGAGGGCGTCCACGAGATCAGCGCGGGCCTGCTCGTCGTTCCAGGCGATGCGGGGCTTGCCGGGATCGGTGTAGTCGTGCGCGGTGCACTGCACGGCCGCGACCTGGTCCGAGCCCGGGACCTCGCGGATCACCGCACGCACTGCGGCGATCAGCTGGGTGACGGTGTCCTGGGTGGCGACCGCGTCGTCCAGCACCGTCGAGTCCAACGCCCGCCGGTTCTTGCCCTTGAGAACGCCGGTGGCCTTCACGACCTCCCGCACCGCCTCGAAGACGCGGTTGGGTCGGGCAGAGCGGGAAAGTCGGCGGCGGAAGTAGGCCAGCAGTGACGGGTCGAACGCCATGTCGTGCAGGCCCAGCCCGCACGCCGCCTTCCAGCGCAGGTCACACCTCAGTTCCTGGACCGTCTCGAAGTCCGACAGCCCGTGCAGGGCCTGCAGCGTAATCGCCGCGGCCAGGATCTGCGGCGGCATACTCGGACGCCCGTTCGCCGACGGGTACATGTCCGAGAACATCTCCGCCGGAAACAGCGCACCACGATGCTCGGCCAGGAACGCGAACACGCTCCCTGTCGGGATCAACTCCCGGCAGGTCTCCCACACATCCGGCCCGACCGTCTCCCCGGCCCATTCCCCCATCACCACGAAACGAGTCTGGCCCCGCCGCTCACGCGGCGGGGCCAGAACCCCAAGATCTTCATGAGTCTTCTAGGCCCGCAGGCAGCGAGCAGCCCCACCGCCCCGCGCGGAAGCGGGAACCGGAGTCGGGGCCGGCCGGCGTGCGTCGACTGCGGATCGGGGCAGGGGCCCTGCTCGTGGTGGCCGGCACGGCCCCCTTCCTGCTGCCGCTGGAAGGGCTGGGGCGCCGACCGGCCCTGGCTCGGCCGGCCGCTGTTCGTGATCTGCCTGGCGCTCGTCGCCGCGCTGCTGCTGCGCCAGGTGCGCGACGTCGTGCTGGAGAGACCGCAGGCCCGCTCGGGCATCATGATCTCGATGCTGATGTGCCTGGCCGTGCTGGTGTCCTCGTCCGGCTCCTACGCACTCGCCCGGCAGCCGGGCCAGTTCACCGCTCTGCACACCCGGGTCGACGCGCTGTACTTCACCGTCGTCACGCTCGCGACCGTCGGCTACGGCGACATCACCCCGCGCGGGCAGGAGGCCCGGTTGGTGACCGTCGCTCAGGTCGTGTACACGTTCGTCTTCCTCACGGCGCCGGCCACCGCGCCGACCCGCCGGCTGCACAGCGTGGTCGCCGAGCGCGCCCGGCGCCCCCCGCCGTCCTGACCGGGTGCGGCTCTACACCGGGCGGGAGGAGCGGTAGTTGAACACCGACCAGAGGACGAACAGTCCGGTCACGATCATGATGATCGACCAGAACGGCTGGTACGGCAGCCAGAGGAAGTTCGCGATCAGTGCCAGGCCGACCACGACCGCGCTCGCGACCCGGGCCCAGTCGGCTCCGGTGAACAGGCCGAGCCCGGCCACCACCACGAGCACGCCGACGGTCACGTGGATCCAGCCCCATGCGGTCAGGTCGAACGCGAAGGAGTACTGGCCGAAGCTCGTGTACACCTCGTCGCCGGCGATCGCCGCGATGCCCTGGAGCACCGCGAAGAGGCCGTAGACGACCATCAGGATGCCGCCGAGAACGAGACCCCCGGCCGCCCACGGGTCGCCGGAACCGCCCGCGCCGGAGCCGTCGGGCGTCCGGTCACCGGGGGCGGGCGGGGCAGGGGGAGGGGGCGCGGCGCTGGTCATGGCTGCCTCCGGAGTCGGGTCGGTTGGTAACCCCACTGGAGCATTCGACCGGGACCGGCGCGCCTGTGGCTACTCCGAACGGGTGGGCGCCGCGCGGCTGGGCCCGTGCGGCTCGCGGCGCAGCGCCGGGTGGTCCGCGACGACCGTGCACCAGCCGGGCGCGATCTCCGTGAACCCGGCGTCGCGGACCAACGGAAGCCCGATGCCGGTCAGTTCGGACCAGCGGGCCGGGTCGGCCGTCCCATGCCCACGGCCGCGCACTCCTCCCACACCGTGCGGGTCGAGCCGTCCACACCGTCCGAGGCCGAGACGACGAAGAGGGCCGCGTCCGCCGCGCGCAGACCGGCCCTGAGCTCACCGACGAAGTCGGCGTATCCTGGGGTGTCGAGGAGATTGACCTTGATGCCGTCCCACTCGACGGGCACCAGGGACAGCTGTACCGAACGCTGCTGCCGGTGCTCGATGTCGTCGTAGTCGGATATCGTGCCGCCGTCCTCCACGCGGCCCGCCCGGTTCACCGCCCCCGCCGCGAGCGCGAGGGCTTCGACCAGTGTGGTCTTTCCCGATCCGGAGTGGCCGACCAGCACCACATTCCGTACGGACTGAGGGTGGTCGGCCGCTTGTGCCCTGCCGGCGGCCCCAGGGTGTGTCTGTGCCTTGTCGCCCATGATCCTGCCTCCCGTGCACGGTGAGGTCACTGTGGGCGCGGACACGCGGAATCCTCCCCCAGACTCCGTCCGGGGGTACCCCCAGCGGTGGCGACTCCGGCGACGCCCGCGGTCATTCGACCTTCCCACTCCCGTCACGGTGCGTCCATACGAACGACGTGATCCCACCGCCCACCAGCGGCTCGCGGGTTCCCCCGAAAGGGGTCCGGGTGCCCGCACCTCGCCCACGCGCGCGCGTGACTACGATGGGCCAGCCGGTGGCCAGCAGGGGCCAGACGGCGACACCGACCCTCGGGAAGGCCATGCTGAACAAGTACGCGCGTGCATTCTTCACGCGTGTCCTCACACCGTTCGCCGCGTTTCTCATCCGCCGGGGCGTGAGCCCCGACACGGTCACGCTCATCGGCACCGCCGGTGTGGTCGCGGGCGCGCTGGTCTTCTACCCCATGGGCGAGTTCTTCTGGGGCACGGTCGTGATCACACTGTTCGTGTTCTCCGACCTCGTCGACGGCAACATGGCCCGTCAGCTGGGCCGCTCCAGCCGCTGGGGCGCCTTCCTGGACTCCACGCTCGACCGGGTCGCCGACGGCGCGATCTTCGGCGGCTTCATCCTCTGGTACGCCGGTGGGGGCGACGACCTCGTCCTGTGCGCCGTCTCGATCTTCTGCCTGGCCAGCGGCCAGGTGGTGTCGTACACCAAGGCCCGGGGCGAGTCGATCGGCCTGCCGGTCGCGGTCAACGGGCTCGTCGAGCGCGCCGAGCGCCTGGTGATCTCGCTGGTGGCGGCCGGGTTCGCGGGCCTGCACAAGTTCGGTGTTCCCGGCATTCAGTACCTGCTGCCCGTCGCCCTGTGGATCGTCGCCGTGGGCAGCCTCGTCACGTTGATCCAGCGGGTCGTCACGGTCCGCAGGGAGTCCGCGGAGGCGGAGGCGGCCGCGCAGGGCGAGCAGGATGATGAGGACGAGCAGCAGAACGCCTCTCACGGGAGCGAGGCGGCCACGTGAGCGCACAGGACCGTCTGACGGACGCGCTGTACGGCCTCGGCTGGGGCACGGTCAAGAAGCTGCCCGAGCCGGCCGCCGTACGCCTCGGCCGGACCATCGCCGACCTCGCCTGGAAGCAGCGCGGCAAGGGCGTCCAGCGCCTGGAGAGCAACTACGCGCGCGTGGCGCCCGGCGCGAGTCCTGAAGCCCTCGCCGAGCTGTCCCGCGCGGGCATGCGCTCCTACCTGCGCTACTGGATGGAGTCCTTCCGCCTCCCGGCCTGGAGCAAGGAGCGGATCAAGGGCGGCTTCGAGGCCAAGGACCTGCACCACCTCACCGAGGGCATGGCCGCGGGCAAGGGCGTCGTACTCGCCCTGCCGCACCTCGCCAACTGGGACCTCGCGGGCGCCTGGGTCACCACGAAGCTCGGCATCCCCTTCACCACGGTCGCCGAGCGCCTGAAGCCCGAGACGCTCTACGACCGGTTCGTCGCCTACCGTGAGGGCCTAGGCATGGAGGTCCTGCCGCACAGCGGCGGCACCGCCTTCGGCACCTTGGCCCGGCGGCTGCGCGAGGGCGGTCTGGTCTGCCTGGTCGCCGACCGCGACCTGTCCGCCTCGGGTGTGGAGGTGGACTTCTTCGGTGACACGGCCCGGATGCCGGCCGGACCGGCCCTGCTCGCTCAGCAGACCGGCGCCCTGCTGCTGCCGGTGACCCTCTGGTACGACGACTCGCCCGTGATGCGGGGCCGCGTCCACCCGCCCGTCGAGGTCCCCGAGTCGGGCACACGCGCCGAGAAGACGTCCGTCATGACACAGGCGCTGGCCGACGCCTTCGCCACCGGCATCGCCGACCATCCGGAGGACTGGCACATGCTGCAGCGCCTGTGGCTCGCGGACCTCGACCCCGAGAAGGGGCGCCCGTGAGAATCGGCATCGTCTGCCCGTACTCCTGGGACGTACCGGGCGGCGTGCAGTTCCACATCCGTGACCTCGCCGAGTACTTCATCCGCCTTGGCCACCAAGTGTCCGTCCTGGCCCCGGCCGACGACGACACCCCGCTGCCGCCGTACGTCGTCTCGGCCGGGCGTGCGGTGCCGGTGCCGTACAACGGCTCGGTGGCCCGGCTGAACTTCGGCTTCCTGAGCGCCGCCCGGGTGCGCCGCTGGCTGCACGACGGCGCGTTCGACGTCATCCACATCCACGAGCCGACCTCGCCGTCGCTGGGCCTGCTGACCTGCTGGGCCGCCCGGGGGCCGATCGTGGCGACGTTCCACACGTCCAACCCGCGCTCCCGCGCGATGATCGCCGCGTACTCGATCCTCCAGGCCGCGCTGGAGAAGATCAGCGCCCGGATCGCGGTGAGCGAGTACGCCCGCCGCACGCTGGTTGAGCACCTCGGCGGCGACGCGGTCGTGATCCCCAACGGCGTCGACGTCGACTTCTTCGCCGCGGCCGAGCCCAAGGCCGAGTGGCAGGGCGACACGATCGGCTTCATAGGGCGTATCGACGAGCCCCGCAAGGGACTCCCGGTGCTGATGAAGGCCCTGCCGAAGATCCTCGCCGCGCGTCCGCAGACCCGGCTGCTGGTCGCGGGGCGCGGCGACGAGGAGGAGGCCGTGGAGTCCCTGCCGGCCGAGCTGCGCGCCCGCGTCGAGTTCCTCGGCATGGTCAGCGACGAGGACAAGGCCCGCTTCCTGCGCAGCGTCGACCTGTACGTCGCGCCCAACACCGGCGACGAGCCCATGGAGATGGTCATGGCCGTCTCGGTGCCGCCCGTGACC
>NZ_JBEXSH010000528.1:0-6300 GCF_040613555.1 Streptomyces sp. NPDC006265 | reverse complement strand
ACGCCGAGTAGTTCTGACGTGGTGTGACGCGCTCCGGCCGTGGTCCGTGGCCGGGGCGCGTTGCCGTGTGCGGAGGCGCATGCGGGCGTGGTCGCGGGCGAAGTCGTCGGTGTGCAGGAAGAACCCGACGCGGCCGCCCGTCTGGTCCCCGACCCGGGCGGCCTGAGCCTCCCCCTTCGCGCGGGCCAGCAGCAGACCGGTGCCGGACCCCGGACTGCCGGGTTCGACGACGACCCAGCGAGATCCTTCGGGCCGGGGCGCGTCCTCGACGAGCCGGAACCCGAGGGCGTCGGTGTAGAAGCGGATCGCCTCGTCGTAGTCGTCGACGACGAGGGTGACCAGGGCGATACGTCTCATCGGAGCCTCTCGGAGCGGGCGGTTGACCGGAGAGGTTATACGTAAAACTCGTGGGACGCCAACCAGGTTCGCGGCAGCCTTCACGCAGGGCTTTTCGGCAACCCGGCGAGGTGCGGTGCCAGACCACGCGACCCGGACGGGCCGTGAAAGGGCCCGTAAAACCCCCGGCCTAGGACTGTGGCCCGAGGTGCCGGGCGTCGATGCTCGCTACCGTCGCGTGCATGAAGATCGCCGAGCAACCCCGCACCCCCGAGCAGCGCAAGGCCGACCTGCTGGGCAGGCTGGAGCGGGAGATGGACATCTGGGTCGCGACGGCGGATTCCGAGGGGATGCCATGCCTGGTGCCGCTGTCGTTCGTGTGGCATGACGAGGCCGTGTGGCTGTGCACCCGGCTGACCAACCCCACCGGCCGCCACCTGCGGGACGGCGGGCGGACCCGGCTGGCCTTCGGAGACACCCGGGACGTCGTGCTCATCGACGGTGAGGTGCGCACCTACCCGATGCGGGAGGTCCCGCCGGCGGCAATCGAGGCGTTCCGCGCGAAGACCGGCTGGGATCCGCGCGAGGACCACGCGTCGTACGCGTTCTTCCGGGTGCGGCCGCGTGCGGTGCAGGCGTGGTACGAGGTGCACGAGATGCCGCGCAGGCATCTCATGCGGGAGGGCGTCTGGGCCGTGTAGAGGTCACTCAACCCGCGTCGTGGCGCGGCTTGTCGAGCCGGATCAGCTCCTCGTCCGTGAGGCGGATCGCGCCCGCCGCCACGTTCTCCCTGAGGTGGTCGGGGTTGCCGGTGCCGGGGATGGCGAGGACGTGGGGGCCCTGGTGCAGGGTCCAGGCGATGCGGATCTGGGCGGGGCTGGCGCCATGGGTCCGGGCGACGGCGCGGACGTCGTCGTCGTGGGCGGTGGTGGCGCCCTGCTCGGCGGCCTCACCGGCGACGGCGTAGAACGGCACGAAGGCGATGCCCTGTTCACCGCACAGACGCAGCAGTTCGTCGGTGGCGGGGTCGGGGCGGTCCAGCGCGTACCGGTTCTGGACGCAGACGACGGGTGCGATGGCCCGGGTCTCGGCGAGATGCCGGGACGTGACGTTGGAGATGCCGAGGTGCCGGATCAGGCCCGCCTCGCGCAGTTCGGCGAGTGCCCCGAAGTGCTCGGCGATCGAGTCGTACTGCGGCATCCGGCGCAGGTTGACCACGTCGAGGTGGTCCCGGCCGAGCTGGCGCAGGTTCTCCTCCACGTGGCCGCGCAGGTCCTCGGGGCGGGCCGAGGTGCCCCACTCCCCGTCGTAGGCACGGTATGGGCCCACCTTGGTGACGACGACCAGGTCGTCGGGGTACGGCGCGAGCGCGCTGTTGATGAGCTCGTTGGCGGAGCGCAGCGACGAGAAGTAGAAGGCCGCCGTGTCGATGTGGTTGACGCCGAGGTCGATCGCCTTGCGCAGGACGGCGATCGACCGGTCGCGGTCGCTCGGAGTGCCGTGGTGGAAGGCGGCGCTGCCCGTCAGCCGCATCGCGCCGAAGCCCAGGCGGTGGACGGGCAGGTCGCCGAGTTTCCAGGTGCCCGCGGCGTCCGCGGTGATCGTCTGTGAGCTCATCGGCGGAGTCTCACACACGGCACGCGGACCGGCGAAGTCGGTTTACGGATAGGTGTACGAGTTGAGGGTGGTGACGGCGGAGGCCGGGTTGCCGCGGTCGTAGTGGTCCACGGCGAGGAAGGTGGGCTTCTTGCGGGCGGCCGGCTGGCAGAACCTCTGGGCGCGGTCGGCGAGTTTGGTGTTGTCCGTGCCGGCCGTGCCGGTGAGCGGGACGTCGCGGAAGTGGTTCATGACGAACAGCGGGCGGAATCCGGGTTCGGTGCGGGTCAGCGGGATGTTGGTGTCGGCGCCGTACCAGCGGCTGTAGCAGGACCAGTCGGAGGTGCCGAGGCCCGAGCCCATCGACCAGTAGTTCTCGACGGTCCACTCGCGCTGGTACATGACCCCGAAGCTGTCCCGGGTCAGACCCGCGGCCTGGTCGGCGGAGCGGCTGTGGTCGGTGAAGACCAGCAGCCGGTCGCCTGCTGCGGCGAGGTCCGCCATCGTCGGCCAGCCGTTCTGCCGCACGCCGGTGAGATCGGGCCGGTATAGCACGTCGGACAGGCCGTTGACACGGGCGAGTTCGTTGCGCAGGACGGCCGGGTCGACGTAGTCCTCCAGGAAGACGGTGACGAACTGGTCGGGGTGGGCCTTCAGGAAGTCGACCATGCGCTGGAGATCCACCCACAGGGCGACGGGCCTGCTGACGAGGGTGCAGCTGTTGTGGCAGAGGATCGCGCCGTCGGGGGTCTGGTGGATGTCCAGCATGAATCCGCGCACCCCGTCGGCGAGTTGGCGCTCGATGCCGCGGGTCTGGTTGGGCACGAGGTTGACGTCCCGATCACGACTGGAGCACGCTGTGAGCACGGAGCCCGAGACCACGGAGGACGCGGAGCCGGGGACGCCGGGAACCGAGCAGGTACCCGACACCGTGGGCGGGGACGCCGGAGCCGGGCAGACCTCCGGGACGAAGGGCGCCGGACAGGGCCCCGAGGCGGAGGCCGCCGAAGCGGGCGCCGGGCAGACGTCCGAAGCCGAGAGCAGCGAAGCGGGCGCCGGTCAGGTGTCCGAGGCGGAGGCCGAGCTGCGGGCCCAGCAGGCCGAGCGGGAGCGCATCGAGCAGCGCAAGGCCGAGAAGAAGGCGCCGATCGAGAGCGGCACCAAGCTGAGTGGCCAGGCCGCCGATCTGCTCGCGGCCGTACGGGCCGTCGAGAGCGGCGAGAAGCCGGCGGCCACCGTGTTCGAGGAGTCCCGGCCCGCCCCCCGGCGCTCCGCCCCCGAGCCGGAACGACGGGCGCAGCCGGTGGCGCCCCGGCCCGACACCGCGTCGCCGGCCCCCGCACCGGAGGCGGTCCAGGCCGTGCGGCGGGTGCTCGCCGAGGGCGGCGCCCCGGAGGTGCTCGCACCGCAGATCGCCGCGACCCTCGGCGAGGCTGCCGACGATCAACTGCGCGCAGACCCCTGGCAGTTGCTGCGGACCCCCGGCGTGCGGCCCGAGCAGGCCGACGGCTTCGCGCGTTCCCTGCTAGGCGCCGAGTGCGGGCCGGACGACGAGCGGCGCGGCCGGGCCGTCACCGGCTGGCTCCTGGGGCAGGCGGCGCTGGCCGGGCACACCGCCTTGGAGATGCCGGCGCTCCTCGCGGCCCTGGCCGAGCGTGGCGTTCCGGAGCCCGACAGCGCCGTGCAGGACGCGATCGCCGAGGGTGAGGCGCTGGTCTTCCAGGACGCCCCGGAGGAGGAGGCCGGCGCCCCGGTCCGGCCGGCCGCGGAAGGAGACGAGGAGGACGTGGAGCGTCCGGTCCGGGTCCTGGTCGGCCTGGAGCGGTACGCGATGGCGGAGGAGAGCCTGGCCGACGGCCTGGCCCGGCTGGTCAACTCGGTACCCAAGCAGGACGGTTCGGCCGAGGACTGGCAGCGGGCGGCCGACGCGGCCCAGGGGTCTACGGCAGAGCTGATCCGCGCGGTGGCCGGCCAGGGCCTGGTGCTGCACACCGGCGGAGAGGCGTCCCTGCCCGAGCCCGCGGCACTGCTGAACGCCGCGAGGACCCTCGGGCTGCGGGCCTGGGCGGCCGCGCACGGCCCGATCGGCCGCAACCGTTTCGCGGCCCTGCTACGCCGGTCCGGTCCGGCGGCGGACGTCCCCGACCGAGCCGACGGGCCCCCGGCCGGACCGGGCGACGCCCCCGTCGCCACCGTCTCCGGGCTGCTCGCCGGCGTCGAAGGGCCCGGCCGCGACACGGACGGGACCCTCGATCTCGATCTGCTCGTCGTGCTCGACGCCCCGCAGCTGGACGTCGAGACGGCCGCTCTGCTGACGGAGTCGCTGCCGGACGGGGCGCGGCTGGTGCTGGCCGGGGATCCGGCGGTGCTGTGGTCCGTGGGTCCGGGGCGGGTGTTCGCGGATCTGCTCGCGGCGCGGATCTGCCCCCAGGTGGCTTCGCGGCGGCCGGATCCGGGGCCGCTGGGCGAGCTGGTCTCCGGTATCGGCATCGGCGAGCTGAACCAGGTCGAGGCCCCCGGCAAGGAAGTCGTGATCGTGCCGGTGCGGGACGCGGGCGAGGCCGTGCACCGGACGGTGCAGCTCGTCGCGGACTCGGTGCCCCGGGCGATCGGTGTACCGGCCGAGGAGACCCAGGTGATCGCCCCCGGGCACGGCGGAGCCGTCGGGACGCGTGCGCTCAACGCGGCGCTGAAGGAACGGCTGAATCCGGGCCCGGGCCGCTTCGGCGGCTTCGACCCGGGTGACCGGATCGTCCACTCCCCCGCCCCGGGGCGTGCGCTGCCGGGCCGGGTGGTGACGGCGGACGCCGAGGGACTGCACCTGTCCTGTGAGGGCGAGACCGTCGTCGTGCCGAAGGAGCGGGTGGAGCAGTCCGTGCGGCACGGGTGGGCGCTGACCGCGCATCAGGCCGTGGGGAGCCGGTGGCCCGCGGTGGTCGTGGTGCTGCCCGGCGATGCGGCGCAGGCGCTGAGCAGGCCGTGGGTGTACACGGCGTTCGGGCGGGCCGACCGGCACCTGTCCGTGGTGCACGGGGTGGAACAGGCACTGCCACGGGCCGTCGCCGAGGTCCCGGCGAAGCCGCGGACGACCCGGCTTCCGATGCTGCTCGCGCCGCAGATCAGCGGCACGTGACGGGGGTGGTGGTCAAAGGCGCCCGGGCCTCTGACCACCACCCCCGTGATCACCGTCGTGCGCGCTCAGCGGCGGTCCGCGTCCAGCGGTTCCAGCTCCTCGTCCTCGTCCAGGTCGCTGTCGAGCTCGTCCTCGAGATCGTCCCCGTCCGCGTCGTCCTCGTCGTCGACGTCGTCGATCTCGTCGTCGAAGACGGCGCTGACGTCGAAGCGGCAGACCACCTGCTGCGGATCGACCTGCTCGAACGGCGCCTCCAGCCACTCGCCGGGCTCGGCCGGTTCGTCCGCCGCCGTCACCCAGAGGGTGGAGTCGCCCTCCTCCAGCCCGAACTCCTTGTGCCGGGAGGCGATCTCGTCGGGCTCGAACTCGCCGAACAGCAGCCCGAGCGCGCCGTGCACGGTCCCGGAGGCCGGGGTGCCGTCATCGCCCTCCGCCGCCTCGATCCGCTCGGCCTGCGCCAGCAGGCGCTGCGGTTCGGCGACGGCGTAGTCACGACGGATCAGTACGCTCAGCGCGTTCGGTTCCTCGGGGCCCGTGTACGGGGGCAGCGCGTCCTCCGCACCGGGGATCTCGAAGGGCGTGACCTCGTCGTAGCGGTCGTAGAGCAGTTCGTCGTACACCTCTGCGGCCGCGGCCAGCTGGTTGAACGCCTCGAACACGGCCGGGTCGTCCTCCCCCGACCGGCTTTCGACCGCGGCCAGGTGGCGGTCGAGCGCGGTCTTGACCGCCTCGGCGGCGGCGCGTACCTCGGCAGCGGTGGGCTGCGCAGCATCAGACATAGTGCAGACGCTATCCGTACCGGGCCCCAGCCCGCACAATAGATGCGATGCCGGAATACGAATTTGTCGACGTGTACGTCCCGCGCGGGGTCTCCCGCAAGGAGACGGCACGTCTGCTGACGGACCACGCGGAGTACGGACACTGGGAGTTGCACCGTCTGAGCCTGCTGCGCGACGGCAGCCGCAAGGTGCGGTTGCGCCGGCGGATCATCCGCCAGGTGCGGGCCACGTGGTGAGCGGGGACGGGGCACTGGGAGAAGGCACATGACGGAGCGGGCCCCGCATCGGCGGGGCCCGCTCCGTTCGCGGGGATGTCAGGCCGAGGCGCGCGCCTTGCGGTAGAGGATCGCGCCCGCGAGCAGCGCCGATCTCCTCAAGGTGTTCCTGCGGACCGACGACGAGATCGCCGAGGAGATCCGTCAGGAGATCCTCGTGCCCCTCTTCCCCGCGCCTCTG
>NZ_JBEXSH010000527.1:0-6324 GCF_040613555.1 Streptomyces sp. NPDC006265 | reverse complement strand
CGATCGGGGGGTTGTCCACCGGAATCTGTTCGGCGCCCGGGTTCTCGATGGCGTGCACGAGACTCCGGAGCGCAGCAGCGCGCCCGGCGCGAAGGGGACCGCCTGGCCGCCCACCCGTGCGCCGTTCACCGTCGTGCCGTTCGTGGAGTCCAGGTCGGCTACCGCGACGTGGCCGTCCGCGCTCACCGTCACAGTGCAGTGAATCCGGGAGACGTCCGGGTCGTCGAGCGGCACGTCGGCGTCGGCGGAGCGGCCGACGCGGATCTCGCCGCCGTGCAGGAGATGGACACCGCCGGCGTCCGGGCCGGCCACGACCCGGAGCTGGGCCGGGGCGTCGTCCAGCTCGGGATGCGGCTCGGGCTCGCCCGGCGCGCCCACGGACAGCACGGCACCGTCGGTCAACGGGGGCTCGCCGAGCGTGCAGCGCTGGGCGTCGAGCCGCTGCTCCCCGGCGTACAGCACGGGCGTGCCCGAGCCGTCACCACCGGAGACCACTTGGGCGAGCGCGGACGCCACCGCGGCGAGCGCCGTACCGGAGGGCGCCGTGACCAGCACGTCGCTGCGCGGGGCGCGGTCCCGCGCCGGCGCCGACGAGCCCAGCGGATCTACGACGGTCAGCCGGATCTGCATCGCCGTCAGCGGTCCCTTCTGCCCGGGCGCGGAGTCCCCCACCCCGCCCCAGCACGTCGGCCAATACTGCCAGCATCCTCGCACCTGCCACTGACAGTGCGCCCCTCGCTCCGCAAAAGGTGATCTTGATTGGTCGGCTCTGTCCGCAAAAGTGCCTGAGAAATGACCCACAGGCGACCGCTTGAGATCAGTCACGTTCACTCCCGGCAACCACCAGACCGAGGTGAGCGTCTTTCCTTCGAACGGCTGGGAGGGCCGCTACGTAAGACCCACTACGTGAGACCCACAGAGAGACGACACACCGGTCCCCGGCCCCCCCCGGCACTACAGTGGGTCGGACAGGCCAGCAGGCAAGGCAAGCACCAGGGAGCGCATGACGTGCGGCCGGTAGGCAGCAAGTACCTCCTCGAGGAGCCGCTGGGACGCGGCGCCACGGGCACCGTCTGGCGAGCCCGCCAGCGCGAGACCGCGGGCGCCGAAGCGGCCGTGCCGGGGCAGCCCGGCGAGACCGTCGCGATCAAGGTCCTCAAAGAGGAGCTGGCCGGCGACCCGGACATCGTCATGCGGTTCCTGCGCGAGCGGTCCGTCCTGCTGCGGCTGACCCACCCGAACATCGTCCGGGTCCGTGACCTGGTCGTCGAGGGTGAGCTGCTGGCGCTGGTCATGGACCTCGTCGAGGGCCCCGACCTGCACCGCTACCTGCGTGAGAACGGACCGTTCACCCCGGTCGCCGCCGCCTTGCTCACCGCCCAGATCGCCGACGCGCTCGCCGCCAGCCACGCCGACGGCGTCGTGCACCGCGACCTCAAGCCGGCCAACGTCCTGCTCCAGCAGTACGACGGGCAGATGCACCCGCTGCTGACCGACTTCGGCATCGCCCGGCTGGCCGACTCCCCGGGACTGACCCGCACCCAGGAGTTCGTCGGCACGCCCGCGTACGTCGCGCCCGAGTCCGCCGAGGGCCGCCCGCAGACCTCCGCCGTCGACATCTACGGCGCCGGCATCCTGCTGTACGAGCTGGTCACCGGCCGCCCGCCGTTCTCCGGCGGCTCCGCCCTGGAGGTGCTGCACCAGCACCTGAGCGCCGAGCCGCGCCGCCCTTCCACGGTCCCCGACCCGCTCTGGACGGTCATCGAGCGCTGTCTGCGCAAGAACCCGGACGAGCGGCCCAGCGCCGAGAACCTCGCCCGCGGTCTGCGCGTCGTCGCCGAGGGCATCGGGGTGCACGCGAACTCCGCGCAGATCGCCGCGGCCGCGGGCGTCGGCATGCTCCTCGTGCCCGACCCGGCCCCCGCGCCGGTACCGGACACACCCGGCGCGGCCGACCCGACCCAGGTCCTCCCGCAGGGCGCGGGCTCGTACGACCCGAACGCCGCGACCAGCGTCATGCCGCACACCGGCGGCCCGGCCGGCGCCGCCGACCCCACCGCGGTGCTGCCCAACCGGGGCGCGGCCGATCCGACCGCCGTCATGCCGCCGGTCCCGCCGGGCTCGCCCGGCCACCCCGGCCGGCAGGGCGGCCCCGAGGACCCGCACCCCTGGCAGAACCAGCTGCGGGCGGCCCGCGACCGCAACGAGCAGACGCAGGTCCAGTACCTCGACCCCGGCCAGGACCCGCTGCGCCGCCGCCCCCAGCGCCAGGTGGCCCGGCCCCAGCAGCAGCCCCCGCGCCGCCAGGCACCCCCGCCCGGACCCGGCTACGGCCATCCGCAGCAGCAGCCCCAGCAGTACGCCCCGCAGCCCCAGCGCCCCCAGCCGCCGCAGCGCTACGCCCCGCCCGCACCGCCGCCGCCCCAGCAGCCGCAGCAGCCGCAGCGCGAGCCCCGGCAGCCGCGGCAGCGCAGCGCCAACCCGATGCGGATCCCCGGCCTCGGCTGCCTGAAGGGCTGCCTCTTCACGATCGTCATCCTGTTCGTCGCGGGCTGGCTGATCTGGGAACTGAGCCCGCTGCAGGAGTGGATCGGCACCGGCAAGGGCTACTGGGAGCAGCTCACCGACTGGTTCGGCACCGTGACCGGCTGGTTCGAGAAGCTCGGCGGGAGCGGTTCCGGCACGAACTGACCGGAACCGCCCCGCGGGGTTGGTGATTTGTCGACACCCGGCGGGTGATTTCCGCCTCCACGGTGAAGGTTGGCTCTCCGGACGCGTAGTTTTAGCGACAACACGCGTCGGTAGGAGCAGCCTTGGCACGGAAGATCGGCAGCCGGTACACCGCCCACCAGATCCTCGGGCGGGGCAGCGCCGGCACGGTGTGGCTGGGCGAGGGCCCCGAGGGTCCCGTCGCCATCAAGCTGCTGCGCGAGGACCTCGCGTCCGACCAGGAACTCGTCGGCCGCTTCGTGCAGGAGCGCACGGCGCTGCTCGGCCTGGAGCACCCGCACGTGGTGTCGGTGCGGGACCTGGTCGTCGACGGCAACGATCTGGCGCTCGTCATGGACCTCGTCCGCGGCACGGATCTGCGCACCCGGCTGGACCGGGACCGGCGCCTGGCCCCCGAGGCGGCCGTCGCGATCGCGGCCGACATCGCCGACGGACTGGCGGCCGCCCACGCCGCGGGTGTCGTGCACCGTGACGTGAAACCGGAGAACGTGCTCCTGGACATGCAGGGCCCGCTCGGCCCGGGTGGCTCCCACCGCGCGCTGCTGACCGACTTCGGCGTGGCCAAGCTCATCGACACCCCGCGCCGGACCAAGGCCACGAAGATCATCGGCACTCCGGACTACCTTGCCCCGGAGATCGTCGAGGGCCTGCCCCCGCGCGCGTCCGTCGACATCTACGCGCTCGCCACCGTCCTCTACGAGCTCCTGGCGGGCTTCACTCCTTTCGGCGGCGGCCACCCGGGCGCGGTCCTGCGCCGGCACGTCACGGAGTCGGTCGTCCCGCTGCCCGGCATCCCGGACGAGCTGTGGCAGCTGCTCGTGCAGTGCCTGGCCAAGGCCCCGGCCTCGCGGCTGCGGGCCTCGGAGCTCGGCGCCCGGCTGCGGGAGCTGCTGCCGTTGCTGGCGGGCATGCCCCCGCTGGAGGTCGACGAGCCGGAGACCGAGTCCGCGGAGGAGGCCGACCGCGAGGAGCAGCCCGGCGGACCGGCCCCGGCCGGGGAGCGGGTCCGGCGGCGGGGCGCGGTCCCCCTGGTGCCGGGCGCCAAGCCGGCCGACTCCAACCGTGACACCCACACCTCGATGCGCGTCCCCGCCCCCGACGAGCTGGCCGGCGGCGCCCACGGCACGGCCCGGGCCCCGCGCACCGCGGGCACCCGCCGCCCGGGCTCGGCCCGCAACCGCGCCGCGGCCCGGCGCCGCCGGGTGGCCCTGGGGGCGGGCGCGGTCGCCCTCGCGGCGGCGATCGGCGTCGGCGCCTGGCTGACCACGTCGGACGGCGACGGCAGCGCACCTCCCCAGGACACGAAGAACTCCGCCCCGCAGACCCCCTGAGCAGCCGGCTCCGGCCGCCCCGCGATGGCCGCCGGGCGGAGCCGTTACGCTGGAGGGCGTGGCAGTCGTCGACGTATCCGAAGAGCTCAAGTCCCTCTCCTCGACCATGGAGTCGATCGAGGCCGTTCTGGACCTCGAGAAGCTGAGGGCAGACATCGCCGTGCTCGAGGAGCAGGCGGCCGCGCCGTCCCTCTGGGACAACCCCGATGAGGCGCAGAAGATCACCAGCAAGCTGTCCCACCTCCAGGCCGAGGTGCGCAAGGCCGAGGCCCTGCGCGGTCGCATCGACGACCTGGGCGTCCTCTTCGAGATGGCCGAGGAGGAGGACGACCCGGACACCCGCGCCGAAGCCGAGACCGAGCTCACCGCCGTGAAGAAGGCGCTGGACGAGATGGAGGTCCGCACCCTCCTCTCCGGTGAGTACGACTCCCGTGAGGCGCTGGTGAACATCCGTGCCGAGGCCGGTGGCGTCGACGCCGCCGACTTCGC
Source organism: Streptomyces sp. NPDC006265 (assembly GCF_040613555.1). NCBI lineage: Bacteria > Bacillati > Actinomycetota > Actinomycetes > Kitasatosporales > Streptomycetaceae > Streptomyces > Streptomyces sp. NPDC006265. The sequence goes on along the minus strand of NZ_JBEXSH010000527.1, from coordinate 1,774 downwards.
CGAGAAGCTCCAGCGGATGTACCTGCGGTGGGCCGAGCAGCGCGGCTACAAGACCGAGATCTACGAGACCTCGTACGCGGAAGAGGCCGGCATCAAGTCGACCACCTTCGCCGTGCAGGTCCCCTATGCCTACGGCACCCTCTCCGTCGAGCAGGGCACGCACCGCCTCGTGCGCATCTCTCCCTTCGACAACCAGGGCCGCCGTCAGACCTCCTTCGCGGGCGTCGAGATCCTCCCCGTGGTCGAGCAGACCGACCACATCGAGATCGACGAGTCCGAGCTGCGCGTGGACGTGTACCGCTCGTCAGGGCCCGGCGGCCAGGGCGTCAACACCACCGACTCCGCGGTGCGCCTCACCCACATCCCCACCGGCATCGTCGTCTCCTGCCAGAACGAGCGCTCGCAGATCCAGAACAAGGCGACCGCCATGAACGTTCTCCAGGCGAAGCTGCTTGAGCGGCAGCGCCAGGAGGAGCGGGCCAAGATGGACGCCCTCAAGGACGGCGGCAGCTCCTGGGGCAACCAGATGCGTTCCTACGTCCTGCACCCGTACCAGATGGTGAAGGACCTGCGCACCGAGTTCGAGGTCGGCAACCCCGAGGCCGTGTTCAACGGCGAGATCGACGGTTTCCTCGAGGCCGGAATTCGCTGGCGCAAGCAGCAGGAGAAGTAAGTTTGTCGACAAGGCAACTGCCGCCCACGGGGCGGTAGTTGCCTTTTCTGCGCTCGGATGTCCGGGTTTTACATCACAGTCACAGGCTCAAACTCCCGGCATAGCTCCCGTAGTTGGACATGGCGGCCACAAACGGCCTTGACGTGTTCTTGAAAAATGGGAAGGGTAAAGCGCGGCATGCGTGTCTCTGGGGCGCATGTGAACCGGGGGCCCTTTCATCGCAGCCCGTCCCCGTCGAGCACAGCCCCGAGCGCTGCCTAATGACGATGAGCTACTGGGGGTAGCAACCACATGACGAAGAAGACGCGGATCCGTGTCGCGCGGATAGCCGCCGGCGCCGTGATCGCCGCCGGTGCCTCGCTGACCGCCGCCGGTGCGGCATCCGCCGCGGAGACCGAGGACTGCCTGCTCGGCATCCTGTGCGCCGAGGAGTCGCCCACTCCCACCCCGCCGCCGACGGGTGAGCCGACCGGTGAGCCGACCGTTATCCCGACGGGCGAGCCGACCGACCCGCCGCCGTCGACCGAGGAGCCGACCGACGAGCCGACCGAGCCCACGGACGAGCCCACCGAGCCGACCGAGGACCCGACCGACGCCCCGACGAACCCGGGCAACGGGAACGGCACCGGCGGCGGCAACGGCAACGGCAACGGTGGCAACAACGGCGGCGGCAACAACACCGACCCCGACGGCGGCACCTCGCCGCAGGAGGAGGGCTCCTCCTCCCTCACCGAGATCGGCTCGGACTCCACCCCGGCTTCGCAGGCCCAGGCCCAGGGCAACGGCCAGGAGCTCGCCGAGACGGGTGCCGCGCAGACCGCCTTCCTGGTGATCGGCGCCGCCACGATGATCGCCGGCGGTGTCGGCTTCCGTATGCTGCCGCGCCTCGTGGGCGGCCGCGGCGGGGCTGCCGCCTGACGGTAGCCGCGTCCGCACGGACCGTGGACACACGGACCGTGGACACAGCGCAACGCCGAGGGCCCGGAGCGAATCGGACGCTGTTGGTTAATTCGGGCCCGTGCGTGACGTCGGCTCCCAAGACGCGGTTGTGGTGTTGGGAGCCGTCGGGGGCGGTTGGGGGGGGTGTGGGTGTGTATTGAG
>NZ_JBEXSH010000526.1:0-6325 GCF_040613555.1 Streptomyces sp. NPDC006265 | reverse complement strand
GGCGCTCACCTCCGGCGCTCACGAGAGTGAGCGCGCGACGGAGGACGACGACGCTCACCGAGCGGAGGACGCTCGTACGCGCAGCGAGACGGAGGCGCTTACCGAGCGCCGCCACGCACGCATCCGTCTCCTCTACACCGAGCTCGGGCGCCGCCCGGAGTGGACGGAGATCCGCGACGCGCTCACCGACGCGGGCCTGTCTCCCGACAAGCCGGTCTCCCGTCCGACCGCTCAGCGGCTGCGCGCTCAGGTCGAAGAGGCCGCACCGAGCGCACAGTGAGCGCCCGGTGAGCGTCTGAGCGCTCACCACCCCCGGCAGAACCTGCCGCCGCGCGGCGTCTCCATCGCGCCGAGCGAGACGACCTCGCGCTTGAGGAACATCGCCAGGGTCCAGTCGGCGAAGACGCGGATCTTGCGGTTCCAGGTCGGCATCGCCAGACCGTGGTAGCCACGGTGCATGTACCAGGCGAGACGGCCCTTGAGCTTGATCTTCATCTTGCCCATGACGATCATCGCAACGCCCTTGTGGAGGCCGAGACCGGCCACCGCGCCCTTGTTGGCGTGCGCGTAGTCCTTCTGCGGGAAGCCCCGCATGCCGGACACCACGTTGTCGCCGAGGACCCGGGCCTGGCGCAGCGCGTGCTGGGCGTTCGGCGGGCACCAGGCGTTCTCGTTGCCCGCCTTGCGGCCGACGAGGTCCGGGACCTGGGCGTTGTCGCCGGCGGCCCAGATGTAGTCGGTGCCCTTGACCTGGAGGGTCGGCTCGCAGTCGACGTGACCGCGGGGGCCGAGGGGCAGGCCGTAGCGGGCCAGGGCCGGGTTGGGCTTGACGCCGGCGGTCCAGACGATGGTGTTGGAGTCGACCTCGAGGCCGTTCTTCAGCACCACGTGGCCGTCGACGCAGGAGTCCATGGAGGTGGACAGGTAGACCTCGACGCCGCGGCCCTCGAGGTGCTCCTTGCCGTACGTGCCGAGCTTGGGGCCGACCTCGGGGAGAATCTTGTCGGCGGCGTCGACCAGGATGAAGCGCATGTCCTCACGGGACACGTTCTTGTAGTACTTCGAGGCGTCCCGGGCCATGTCCTCGACCTCGCCGATGGTCTCGGCACCGGCGAAACCGCCGCCCACGAAGACGAAGGTGAGCGCCTTGCGGCGGATCTCCTCGTCGGTGGTGGAGTCGGCCTTGTCGAGCTGCTCGAGGACGTGGTTGCGCAGGCCGATGGCCTCCTCGACGCCCTTCATGCCGATGCCCTGCTCTGCGAGGCCGGGGATCGGGAAGGTGCGGGAGACCGCGCCGAGCGCGATCACCAGGTAGTCGAAGGGCAGCTCGTAGGCCTCGCCGACCAGCGGGGAGACCGTGGCGACCTTGCGGTCCTGGTCGATGGTGGTGACCCGGCCGGTGAGAACCTCCGCCTTGGGCAGCACGCGTCGCAGCGGGACGACGACGTGGCGCGGGGAGATGTTGCCGGCGGCGGCTTCGGGGAGGAAGGGCTGGTAGGTCATGTACGACCGGGGGTCGACGACCGTGACGGTCGCCTCGCCGTAGCGCATCTTCTTCTGGATGCGCCGAGCTGCGTACAGGCCTACGTACCCACCGCCTACTACGAGGATCCTGGGACGCTCCGTGGTGCTCATGCCATCGAGTATCCACCTGCCTCAGGGGGGTGGCTCGTGCGCCCCTTCACAAGCTCGGGTGGGGTGTGTGTTATCCTCCGCGACCCGCGTGATCCACGTCATGGTGACAACCGGGCTCCTTTGTGCACCACGGAGCGTTGTCAATGCCGCGTGAGCTGCCTCTCTGCGCCGGAAGAGCCTCCGTGAGGCACTCCTCGAGCGCCACTCCGAGCCGCTTTCCGGACCCCGCCATACCATGCTTCTGAACATGTTCAAAGGCCTGTTCAGCCCCCGGACGGGTCAACGGGGCCCCTCTCATCGCCCGGGAGGGCCGAATTCCTTGTGAAGAACTTCACGAACTTTCCCGACGGGCTGTCGTGCGGGGGTCCCGCCGGGCCCCCGGAACGCGCTCATTCGTGATCCATGCCTGCTCAGAAGCGGGCTACGCGACCGACCACGCGATGCCGTCGAGGATCGCGCGCGAATGCGGTTCCCTCTACGGATGCGCCGTGTACACGCCGATGCGTACACTGACTTCATGACTGAGAACACCGTGACCGTACGGGAAGCCCGCGCGCACCTCGCCGATCACATCAACCGGGCCGAGGAAGGTGTCCCGACCGTCATCACGCGCAACGGCGCACCGGTGGCAGCCGTCGTCCCGATCTCGGACTTCGAAGCGTTGGAGGAAGCCGCAGACGTGATGTTGGCGCGCGAGGCCGAAGCTGTGCTGGCCGAGGGCGGCACCACCGTCACGATGGCGGAACTGCTGGCGGATCTGTTCACCGAGCAGGACGGCGAGGCAGTGTGAAGTACGCCTTCCGGTTCACCACGGCGGCACAGCGTCAGCTTCGGGCCATCAGCCGGCCCGACGCCATGCGCATCCTGACCGCGTTGACCGCACTCGGTGACGATCCGTACCGGCAAGACGCCGACGTCAAGAAGCTCACCGGCCCGTCGGGCCTCTACCGGCTCAGGGTCGGTAGCTACCGGATCGCCTACCAGATCAACGATGGGGAACTCGTCGTCCTCGTGGTCAAGGTGGGCGACCGGCGGGACGTCTACCGCAACCTGTGACCCCCCGCCCGGCACCGGCACCGCCTCAGCGCGCCTCGGCGGCGCAGCTGTGAGCTATGCCGTCGAGGATGTCGTGCTCGCTCACGACGACCTCCTGCGCACCGATCCGCTCCATGATCGACAGGAGCACGAGGGCACCCGCCCCGATCACGTCGACCCGGCCCGGGTGCATGGAGGGCACGGCCGCGCGCTCGGCGTGGGTGGAGCGCAGCAGCCACTCGGTGATCTCACGGACCCGGCCGTGGGAGACACGGGAGTGGTGGATGGCCTCGGAGTCGTACTCCGGCAGCTCCTGCGCGATCGCCGACACGGTCGTCACGGAGCCGGCCAGGCCGACCAGCGTGCGTGCCTCACGCAGCGGAACCGTCTGCTCGGCGAGGTCGAGCGCGGCCTCGATGTCGGCCCGCATGGCCGCGATCTGCTCCTCGGTCGGCGGGTCGCTCACCACCCCGTCCCGGACCAGGTGCCGCTCGGTCATGCGGACGCAGCCGATGTCCACCGAGCGGGCCGCCCTGACCCGGTCGTCACCCACGACGAACTCGGTCGAGCCGCCGCCGATGTCCACGACCAGGTAGGGCTTCGGGAGGTGGTCGCCCCCGGCGAGCTCTCTGGTGGCGCCGGTGAAGGAGAACGCGGCCTCCTGGTCCCCGGAGATCACCTCGGGCTCGACGCCCAGGATGTCCAGCACGCCGCGCACGAACTCGTCCCGGTTCTCGGCGTCCCGGGAGGCGGAGGTCGCCACGAAGCGCAGCCGCTCCGCCCCGTGCTCCTTGATGATCCCGGCGTACTCGCGGCACGCCGCGAAGGTCCGCTGCAGCGCCTCGGGGACGAGCCGGCCGGTGCGGTCGACACCCTGTCCGAGCCGCACGATCGTCATCCGGCGGTCCAGGTCGACCAGCTCACCGGTGGCCGGGTCGGCGTCGGCGACCAGAAGCCGGATGGAGTTCGTACCGCAGTCCACGGCGGCGACACGGGTCACTGGGCGTCCTCCTCGGCGGTCGTCACGCAGGCGCCCTTGCGCCACCACTGCGGCAGCATGGCCAGAGCCTCGTCGCCCAGCGGGTTCACGCCCGGACCCGCGGCCAGCGAGTGGGCCACCAGGACGTGCAGGCACTTCACCCGGTCCGGCATGCCGCCCGCGCTCGGGAAGCTCTTCAGCTCCTCGATCTCGTCGCGCCGCCGGATGTAGTCCTCGTGCGCGGCCCGGTAGGCCGCCGCCAGCCCCGGGTCCGAGTCCAGCCGCTCGGTCATCTCCTTCATCACGCCGTTGGCCTCCAGCGTGCCGATCGCCGAGTTCGCCTTCGGGCACGTCAGGTAGTACAGCGTGGGGAAGGGCGTGCCGTCCGGCAGGCGGGGGGCCGTCTCGACGACGTCGGGCTGCCCGCACGGGCAGCGGTGCGCGATGGCGCGCAGACCGCGCGGCGGCCGACCGAGCTGCTGTTTGAAGGCCTCGACGTCGGCGTCGGTCGGCTCGGTGCGCGGAGTGGTCGGCGGGGGCGTTTCCATGACTGTCTTCAGGCTGTCTTTCTCTGGGTTCAGGTCACTGGCTGGGGCTCGGGTCAGCGGTCGGAGGCATCGGCCTTGTCGACCCCGTCCCAGACGTTCGAGTACCAGGGGCGGTCGGCCGCCCCCAGGTCGGTGCGCGACGGCTTCGCCGCGTGCGGGTCGACGACGATGAAGCCCGTCTCCCCCGGCATGACGTAGTGCAACCGCTGCCGGATCCGCTGCTCGGCGTACGCGTCGTCCTGCCAGCGTGCCTTCAGGTCCCGCAGCCGTTCGACGCGCTGGCGGGCCTGCTGCTGCTCGCGCCGAAGGTCCTCGATCTCGGCGCGCTGCGAGACGTACGCCCGCATCGGGTAGGCCAGGGCCACGATCAGCGAGCACATCACCAGGGCGAGCAGCGCGGCCCGGCCGGTCAGCCGCGAGCGGCGGGCCTGGCGCTTGGTCTGGGAACGGTAGACCCGGGCCGCGGTCTGCTCACCGAGCAGCCGGATCCTGGTCGCGGTGGAGAACCGGTCCCGGTCCTTCACGGCCATCTGTCCGCCTCCCGCTCCACCGTCATACGCGCGTACGTCCCCGGACACGGTACGGGACCGAGTACGGGGACGTACGTACGACTGGCGAAGGCTTAACCAGGTGAGGGTCAGCCCTTGCTGTGCTTAATAGTTCGCAGGGCGAAACCGCGGGAAGGCGCTGCGGCCGGCGTAGACCGCGGCGTCGTCGAGGATCTCCTCGATGCGCAGCAGCTGGTTGTACTTGGCGACACGCTCGGAGCGGGCCGGGGCGCCGGTCTTGATCTGGCCGCAGTTGGTGGCGACGGCCAGGTCGGCGATGGTGACGTCCTCGGTCTCGCCGGAGCGGTGGGACATCATGCACTTGAAGCCGTTGCGCTGGGCCAGCTCGACGGCGTCCAGGGTCTCGGTGAGCGAGCCGATCTGGTTGACCTTGACCAGGAGCGCGTTGGCCGCGCCCTCCTCGATGCCGCGGGCGAGACGCTCGGGGTTGGTGACGAACAGGTCGTCACCGACGAGCTGGACCTTGTCACCGAGCTTGGCGGTGATGGTCTTCCAGCCCTCCCAGTCGTCCTCGAACAGCGGGTCCTCGATGGAGACGAGCGGGTACGCGTCGACGAGCTCCGCGTAGTACTCGGTCATCTCGGCCGCCGAACGCTCCTTGCCCTCGAAGGTGTAGACGCCGTCCTTGTAGAACTCGGAGGCGGCGACGTCGAGCGCCAGGGCGATCTGCTCGCCGGGGGTGTAGCCGGCTTCCTTGACGGCCTCGAGGATGAGGTCGAGGGCCTCGCGGTTGGAGCCCAGGTTCGGGGCGAAGCCGCCCTCGTCGCCGAGGCCGGTGGCCAGGCCCTTGCTCTTCAGGACCTTCTTCAGCGTGTGGTAGACCTCGGCGCCCCACCGCAGGGCCTCGGAGAAGGACTCCGCGCCGATCGGGGCGATCATGAACTCCTGGATGTCCACGTTGGAGTCGGCGTGCGAGCCGCCGTTCAGGATGTTCATCATCGGCACCGGCAGCAGGTGCGCGTTGGGACCGCCCAGGTAACGGAACAGCGGCAGGTCGCTGGCCTCGGAGGCGGCGTGGGCGACGGCGAGCGAGACGCCGAGGATGGCGTTGGCGCCGAGGGAGCCCTTGTTGTCGGTGGCGTCCAGGTCGAACATCGCCTGGTCGATCAGGCGCTGCTCGGTGGCGTCATAGCCGACCAGCTCCGGGCCGATCTGCTCGATGACCGCGAGGACGGCCTTCTCCACACCCTTGCCGAGGTAGCGGTTCGAGTCACCGTCGCGGAGCTCGATGGCCTCGAAGGCGCCCGTGGAGGCGCCGGACGGGACGGCGGCACGACCGGTGCTGCCGTCGTCGAGGCCGACCTCGACCTCGACCGTGGGGTTGCCTCGGGAGTCCAGGATTTCCCGGGCTACGACGACGTCGATGGACGGCACGAGCATCTCCTTCTTATGTGACGCGGTGACGCGGGTCGCGCGGACCCGGCGAGGTGCGGGCCCGGTGGCTCGCGACATGAGCCTAACCGGCTCGGGGCGATCGGCCACCGGGTCGACCACCTCATGGACAGAACCGAGAGTAAATTGTTTCCGAACGGAACAAAGCCGGTTCCCGAAAAAACCCC
>NZ_JBEXSH010000525.1:0-6358 GCF_040613555.1 Streptomyces sp. NPDC006265 | reverse complement strand
GCGAGTGGGGGTACCCCCTGCTCGAGCGGAGTCGAGAGCGTGGGGGAGCGTGCCGGGCGTCGTGACGGGGCGAACGTTGCCTGCCGCGGCACTAGTGGGCGGGGACCGGCCCGGGCCGGGTGGCGAGCTTCAGCCCGACTTCTATGAGGGTCCAGCCCACCCGTGCACGGAGGTCGTGCCGGGGTGCCGGACGGGGACCGGCTTCGGCGCGGAGTTCGGCGGCGCGGGCGTGGTGCAGGGCGAGGTGGATGTCCGGGTGCATGGGTGATGGCCTCTCACAGCGTCGTCTGGCTGGGGAAGACGTGCGTGTGGACGCGTACCGTCTCGGCGTCCGGGGTGCCCTCGGGCAGGGGGCGGTAGCTCTGGATGAGTTCGTGCATCTTGCCGACGAGCTCACGGGCGAGTTCGGGAGTGAGCCGCAGCGCGAAGTCGCTGAGGTCCGTGGCGCCGTCCCATTCCTCGCCCCAGTCGCCGATGTTGCCGAGCCAGGTCGCGACCTCCCGTGTGTGCACGTTGGCCATCTCGTACCGGAGCAGGGCGACGGCGCCCCGCACGGTCGGATCCGGGTCCTTGATCAGGGTCTCGTCGATCCGGATGCCTTGGTCCACCGCCTTCCACCAGCGCTCCCGTCCCTTGCCGCGCTCCGGGTCGTCGGCGACGAAGCCGTGTGCGGCGAGTTGTCGTAGGTGGTAGCTGGTCGCGCCGCTGGACTCGCCCAGTTTCTCCGCCAGTTGGGAGGCGGTGGCAGGTCCGCCGCGCCGTAGTGCGACCAGCAGCTGCATCCGCAGGGGGTGAGCCAGGCCGCGCAGGGAACGGGCGTCGAGCAGGCGGGGAGCTGGTTCGTCGGGCATGCATGCAAAGGTAGCCTTGCAAAGCTCTCTTTGCAAGGCTTTCTTTGTAACTCACTCCTTGACGAACCCCTCGTCCACCAGCCAGTCCAGCGCCACCTGGTGGGGATCCTCCCCGTCCACATCCACCTTCGCGTTCAGCGTCTGCGCCACGGAGTTGTTCAGCTTCGCCGTCACCGGGTTCAGGACCTCCGCGATCGCCGGCCACTCCTTCAGGGACTTCGCGTTGATCATCGGCGCGACGTTGTAGTTGGGGAAGAACTTCTTGTCGTCGTCCATCACCACGAGGTTCATCGACTTGATCCGCCCGTCGGTGGTGAACACCTCCCCGTACGTGCAGTTCCCCTTCGCGGTCTGCGTGTAGATGATCCCGGTGTCCATCTGCGTGATGTTCCGCGCCGGCACGTTCATGCCGTAGGCCTTCTGCATGCCCGGCAGCCCGTCCGCCCGGTTCGCGAACTCGACCTCCACACAGAGCTTCACGGCCCCCGGGTCGGACTTCGCCAGCTTCGCCACGTCCGACATCGTCTTCGTGCCGTACTTCTTCGCGTTCTCCTGGTTCATCGCCAGCGCGTACGTGTTGTCGAGTTTCGACGGCGGCAGCCAGACCAGCCCGTTGCCCGCGTCCTCCTTCTTCACCGCCTCCCACTGCTCCTGCGGGTCGGTGATCGGCTTGCTGTGCCCGAGGTACGTGATCCAGGCCGTGCCCGTGTACTCGTACCCGGCGTCCGCGTCGCCCTTGCGGACCGCCTCGCGGCTGCCGATGGAGCCCTGGATGCCGGTGCGGTCGATCACGTCCGCCCCGGCCGCCTCGAACGCGATGCCCATGATCGAGCCGAGGATCAGCTGCTCGGTGAACGACTTCGACGTCACCGTCAGATGCGCGCCCTTCAGCGGTTCACCCCGTCCGATCGACCCCGGCTCCACGTCGTCGGTCAGCGGAGAGCCGCTGGTCAGGCCGCAGCCGGCCGCTGCCAGCAGCAGGCCCGCCGCCGCCAGGCACGTACGCCGCCTCATGGCTGCAATCCCCGTGGCCGCAGCAGCAGTTCGGCGAGCGACGCCAGCCAGTCCACCAGCAGCGCCAGCACCACCGTGAGGATCGACCCCAGCACCAGCACCGGCATCCGCTGGTTGGTGATGCCGGTCGTGATCAGCACGCCGAGGCCACCGCCCCCGCCGAAGACCGCCAGGGTCGCCGTGCCGACGTTCAGGACGAGGGCCGTGCGCACGCCCGCCAGGATCAGAGGGACCGCGAGCGGGAGTTCGACCCGGGCCAGGACGCCCGTCGGGGACATGCCGATGCCGCGGGCCGCCTCCAGCAGGGTCGGATCGTTCGCCTTCAGGCCCGCGATCGTGTTGGCGAGCACGGGCAGGATGGCGTAGATGATGATGCCGATCAGGGCGGCCCTGCGGCCGATGCCCAGCCAGATCACCAGGAGGGCCAGCAGGCCGATCGCCGGGGTCGCCTGACCCATGTTGGCGAACGTCATCGCCACCGGGGTGGCCCTGCTCATCACCCCGCGGGTCAGCAGGATGCCCAGCGGGATCGCGATGATCAGCACGAAGAACGTGGAGATCACGGTCAGCTGGATGTGCTGCCACAGCGCCTTGGTGACCTGACCGCCCGACAGGGCGTTGCGGGTGAGCGCGTCCAGGTCGGCCTGCTGGAACCAGAGCCAGGTGGCGAGGAGCACGGCGATCAGGGCCACCGGCAGGAACGTCAGCTTCTGCCAGGTGAGCCGGGCGGGACGGCGCTCCGGCTGGGGTCTCTTCTCGACGGGCTCGGCGGTCTCGCCGACCTCCGTGGCCGTCACCGCTCCGCTCCCGGGCCGCTCACGCCCGCCGGGTCCTGGGCCCCCTCCTGCTCCGCGTGCGTCTGCGAGGCCCGCAGCGACTCCAGTTCGTGCTGATGCTCCATCGCGTCGAGCCGGTCGGCCTCCAGCATCTCGTGCACGGAGTTCATGAGGGTCTCCATGTCGACGACGCCGGTGTACTCCCCGCGCCGCCCGGTCACCGCCACCCGCCCGGCGTTGTCGGTGAGCACCGCCTCCAGCGCGTCCCGCAGGGTGGCGTCGCGGGTGACCGTGTCGTGCACCAGCGTCCCGGCGCGGGCCAGCGAGCCGCGGGCCCGCATCAGGTCGCCGCGCCGCAGCCACTTGTAGGGGCGGCCGCGCCGGTCGAGCAGCAGGATCTCGTTGCTGCCGCTGGTCCGCAGCCGGTTGAAGATCTGCTGCAACGGGTCGTCGACGGTGACCGTCGGATACTCGGTGATCTCCACGTCCCGGACGCGGGTCAGGTTCAGCCGCTTCAGCGCCGCGCCTGCGCCCACGAACCCGGACACGAAGTCGTCGGCCGGGTTGGTGAGGATCGCCTCGGGGGTGTCGAACTGCGCGATGTGCGACCGCTCGCGCAGCACGGCGATCCGGTCGCCGATCTTGATCGCCTCGTCGAAGTCGTGGGTGACGAAGACGATCGTCTTGTGCAGCTCGTGCTGGAGGCGGATCAGCTCGTCCTGGAGGTGGTCCCGGGTGATCGGGTCCACCGCCCCGAACGGCTCGTCCATCAGCAGCACGGGGGGATCGGCGGCCAGGGCCCGGGCCACGCCCACGCGCTGCTGCTGCCCGCCGGAGAGCTGACGCGGGTAGCGGCCGCGGAACTCCCCGGGGTCCAGGCCCACGAGGTCGAGCAGCTCCTCGGTCCGTTCCCTGATCCGCGCCTTCGGCCAGCCGATCATCCTCGGGACGATCCCGATGTTCTGCGCGACCGTCATGTGCGGGAAGAGCCCGGCGGACTGGATGGCGTAGCCGACGTTGCGGCGCAGCTTGACCGGGTCCATGTCGGTGACGTCCTCGCCGCCGATGCGGATGCGGCCGCCGGTCGGCTCGATCAGCCGGTTGATCATCTTGAGCGTGGTCGACTTGCCGCAGCCCGAGGGGCCGACGAAGACGACGACCTCGCCCGCCTTGATCTCCATGCTCACGTTGTCCACGGCCGGCTGCGCACTGCCGGGGTAGCGCTTGGTCAGGCTCTCCAGCGCGATGGACGCGCCGTGGTCGCCGGTCTCAGGCACGGATCCCCCTGGGGATGGTCAGCCGTCCGATCAGGACGTACGCGGCGTCGAACAGCAGGGCCAGGATGATGATGCCGAGCGTGCCCGCGAGGACCTGGTTGAGCGCGTTGGCGCTGCCCAGCGAGGCCAGGCCGCGGAAGATGACGTTGCCGAGACCGGGTCCCGAGGCGTACGCCGCGATGGCCGCGATGCCCATCAGCATCTGGGTGGAGACCCGGATCCCGGTGAGGATCGGGGGCCAGGCCAGCGGCAGCTCGACCCGCAGCAGCCGGGCCGGCCGGGACATCCCGATGCCCGTGGCCGCGTCCACCAGCGTCGGATCGACCCCGCGCAGCCCGACGATCGCGTTGCGCACCACCGGCAGCAGCCCGTACAGCGTCAGCGCGACCACCGTGGGCGGCACGCCGAGGCCCACGATGGGGATGAGCAGACCGATCAGGGCGAGCGCCGGCACGGTCAGGATGGTGGCGGTGGTGGTGGTCGCGAGGTTCCCCGCCCACTCGCTGCGGTAGCTGACGACGGCGATCAGCACGCCGAGCACGGTCGCCACGACCATGCACTGGAAGACGGCGCTCGCGTGCTGATAGGCGTCCGTGAGCAGCTGCTGGTGCCGGTTGACCAGGTACTCCCAGAAGTTCACACGCGCTCACCCCTACACGTCAGGTCTCCTCCGCGGCCTGCTCCACCAGCGGGATGATCCGCAGCGGAACGGGGTTCTCCATGACGATCGCCGTCGAGGCCCGGACGATGCCATCAAAACCGACGACCCGGTCGATCACACGCTGGAGATCGGCGTTGGAGCGGGCCACGAGCCGGCACATCATGTCTCCGGTGCCGGTGGTGGTGTGCAGCTCCAGCACCTCCGGCACCGTCGCCAAGTGCGCCCGTACGTCGGACCCTTGGCCCTGCCGGATCTGCAGCGTGGCGAACGCCGTGACGGGGTAGCCGAGCGCGGCCGGATCCACCTCGGGACCGAATCCGCGGATGACTCCGTTCGACTGAAGCCGGTCCAGCCGCGCCTGCGCGGTGCCCCGGGCCACTCCCAGCCGCCGGGACATCTCCAGCACCCCGATCCGCGGCTCCCGGGCGAGCAGCAGAATGATCCGGCCGTCCAGATGGTCGATCGTCACAGCAGCCTCCGGGCATGGTCATCCTGTACAGAAAGGCCGACGATACGGCCGTACTGTTGAACAGATTGCCCAGCTGATACGCAAACTATTGCGCACCTTGCCGAGCAGGGAGACCCTGCGACTATGACGCAGACCACACACCACACTCCCGACACCGCCCGGCAGGCCGACCCCTTCCCGGTCAAGGGAATGGACGCGGTCGTCTTCGCCGTGGGCAACGCCAAGCAGGCGGCGCACTACTACTCCACCGCCTTCGGCATGAAGCTGGTCGCCTACTCCGGACCGGAGAACGGCAGCCGCGAGACCGCTGCGTACGTCCTGGAGAACGGCTCCGCCCGCTTCGTCCTCACGTCGGTCATCAAGCCCACCACCGACTGGGGCCACTTCCTCGCGAAGCACGTGGCCGAGCACGGCGACGGTGTCGTCGACCTCGCCATCGAGGTCCCGGACGCGCGCGCCGCCTACGCCTACGCCCTGGAGCACGGTGCCCGCTCGGTCGCCGAGCCGTACGAGCGGAAGGACGAGCACGGCACGGTCGTCCTGGCCGCCATCGCCACCTACGGCGAGACCCGCCACACCCTCGTCGAGCGCTCCGGCTACGACGGCCCGTATCTGCCCGGCTTCGTCGCCGCCAAGCCGATGGTCGAGCCGCCCGCGCAGCGCACCTTCCAGGCGATCGACCACTGCGTCGGCAACGTCGAGCTCGGCAGGATGAACGAGTGGGTCGGCTTCTACAACAAGGTCATGGGCTTCACGAACATGAAGGAGTTCGTGGGTGACGACATCGCCACCGAGTACAGCGCGCTGATGTCCAAGGTCGTCGCCGACGGCACGCTCAAGGTCAAGTTCCCGATCAACGAGCCGGCCATCGCCAAGAAGAAGTCCCAGATCGACGAGTACCTGGAGTTCTACGGCGGTGCGGGCGTCCAGCACATCGCCCTCAACACGGGCGACATCGTCCAGACGGTCCGTACGATGCGGGCGGCCGGCGTCGAGTTCCTCAACACGCCCGACTCCTACTACGACACGCTGGGGGAGTGGGTCGGCGAGACCCGCGTCCCGATCGACACCCTGCGCGAACTGAAGATCCTCGCCGACCGAGACGAGGACGGCTACCTTCTGCAGATCTTCACCAAGCCGGTCCAGGACCGTCCGACCGTCTTCTTCGAGATCATCGAGCGCCACGGCTCGATGGGCTTCGGCAAGGGCAACTTCAAGGCCCTGTTCGAGGCGATCGAGCGCGAGCAGGCCCGCCGCGGCAACCTGTAGCCACCGGCGGTCGCGGGTCGGGCGGGGTGTCACGGGGCACC
>NZ_JBEXSH010000524.1:0-6367 GCF_040613555.1 Streptomyces sp. NPDC006265 | reverse complement strand
CGAGTGGGGGTGCCCCCTGCTCGAGCGGAGTCGAGAGCGTGGGGGAGCGTGCCGGGCGTCGTGACGGGGCGAACGTTGCCTGTCGCGGCACTAGATCTGGCGGAGATCACCGGCGGAGCCAGAGTCGGATCGTGGCGACGGTGACGGTGCCTTGGAAGTTGTAGCCGCGCTCGTCGAACCTCGTGGCTACGGCCCGGGAGTTCTTCAACGCGTTGATCGTTCGCTCGACTTCGTTCCTTCGCTTGTAGATCGTCTTGTCGAAGCCTGCGGGTCGGCCGCCCTTGCTGCCCCATCGCCGGCAGTTGGCCCGCTGGTTCTTCGGTGCGGCGGTGGTGTGCTTGATCTGGCGTCGTCGCAGGTAACGGCGGTTGCGGCGGGAGGAGTACGCCGTGTCGCCGCCGAGATGGCCGGGCCGCGTGCGTGGATGCCCGCCACCGAGGCGGACGACACGGATGTGTTCCATGACCGGGATGAGCTGCGGAGCGTCGGAGGCGATGTCGATGCGCCTTGCGGTGAACTCGTCGCGGCGCTGGAGGGCTAGCGCGGCGAATGCGCCGATGTCGTCGGCGGGAATGAACGTGAGCGGGTTGTCGATGGGCATGGGCCAGACGAAGGTGCCGTGCCCCACCGGCCCGAAGTGGTCAGCAGGGCCGGGGGGCGGCGTCCGCCCTCACCGGCGAGGTGGATCTTGCAGGTCAGGTCGCCCCGGGAGCGTCCGAGTCCCTCGCCGGGCCGATGCTGTCGGGGCGTGCGTCTTTTCCCGGCACTCGTGGCGGCTTCCTACGAGCCCCCGCGGCGTGCTGATGGGCCCGGCAGGAGGTCGAATCGACGCTCACCATCGACCGGTCGATCCGGTCTTCCGCGTCGGCGTCGGCCAGGACGGCCGCGAAGATCCTGTCCCAGGTGTCGTCCGCTGGAACGAAGCAGCGCTCGGGGGGTCAGTCTCCCGGCCCCTCGCCGCTGGAGCTCCCGTGCAACGCCGCTGGGGGGCACCCCTCCTCCAACCAGCTCGTCCCACGTGGCACAGGACACGTTCATGACAGGACTGCGCCGGGGAAGGGTCAGGGAAGCCATAGGTGCGCCCATGATTGCCCTGAAGGGATGACCCGTGACGTCCGCTGCGCCTCTCCCCATACCTCGGGCTGCCGGATCGCTTCCGTTCATCGGCCACGCTCTGAGGATGCGCGACAACCTCGGCTTCATCGACTCGCTGCGCGACACACGAGAACCGCTCGTCGAGATCGTCCTGCAACCCGGAACGCGCACCGTCGTGGTCCAGGACCCGGCCCTGATCCACCAGATGCTCAAGGCCCTGGCCCCCACTCTCGACAAGGGCCGGCTCTACGACAAGCTGGGCCAGCTGCTGGGCGACAGCGTCGTCACCGCCACCGGCCGGCCTCACGTACGCAAGCGCCGCCAGCTGCAACCGGCGTTCGCCCACACCGAGATCAGCCGGTACGTCGACATCATGCGCACCGAGGTCACTGCCACGGTCGCCGGCTGGGAACCCGGGCGGCCCCTCGACGTACGCGAGGCGATGGTCGGACTCAGCCTCGACATGCTGGCCAAGACGGTGTTCGCCGGCAGCCTCGACGACGCCGTCTTCCGCCGGCTGCGCAGCGACCTGTCGGTGGTGATGAACGGCGTCGGTGTGCGTCTCATGCTGCCCGACTGGGCCGAGCGTCTGCCGTTGCCTTTCAACCGCCGCTTCGACCGGGCCCGGGCCGGCGTACGCGCCACCGTCAACAGCGCCGTCGAGGAGTTGCAGGCCTCCGGGCACGACACCGGAGACATGCTCTCCATGTTGCTGCGCGCCGTCGACGAGGAGACCGGCGAGCCGTTGACCGGGCATCAGATCTGCTCCGAGATCCTCACCCTGGCCGTGGCGGGCACCGAGACCACCGCGTCGGTTCTGTCCTGGACCCTGTACGAACTCGCCCGCCATCCCGGCGTCGAGGCCCGGGTCCTGGCCGAGCTGGACGAGGTCCTCGGCGAGCGGCCCGTGGCCTTCGACGACGTGGCCCGGCTGCCGTACCTGAATCAGGTGATCACCGAGACCCTGCGGCTGCACCACCCCGGCTGGTTGGTCACGCGCCGTACTACCGAGGAAACCCGTCTCGGCGAGTGGACGCTGCCCGCCGGTACCGAACTGGCCTACTGTCAGCACGCTCTGCACCGCGACCCCGAGCGTTTCCCCGATCCGCTCACCTTCGACCCGGACCGGTGGAACGACGCCGCGCAGGAGCCTTTGCCAGGCGCGTTCCTGCCCTTCGGGGACGGCAAGCACAAGTGCATGGGAGACCGCTTCGCCCGCACCGAAATGGTCACGGCGATCGCGACGATGCTGCGTTCGGTACGGCTGGAACACGCCGAGGGCCAGGCCATCCGCCAGGTCGCCCGGCTCACCGTACGGCCGCGCGCCCTGCGGATGACCGTCCTCCCCCGGAAGCGCCCCCGAGCCGGGGCCCGCCACTAGCGCATGTCTCGCGGATGGGTGGGCGATCCGATGGATGTGTCTGTCCGCTCAGTGATCACTGAGCGTTTTTCAGCGTTGCCTCTCCAGGGTGAGGACGGCTGCGGCGGCTGACCCGGCGTCACGCCGGTCAGGCTGAGCCTGACCGGGTCCTCGCCGCAGGTCCCCGGGCCGATGCCCGCTGGACCGGCCGTCCAGACCACGACGGGCCTGGGCCATCTCCCCCATCGGACCGTGGCGGGCATCGGCGTGCTGGCCCTGTGGGCGGCAGGCGCGGTGGTCATCGGAGCCACAGTGCTGCGGCTACGTGATGCCTGAAAGCGGCGATCGCTTCACCGGACGGGCGACACCTCGGGAACGGATTCGGCACACATGAGGCCGGGAAACACCGCGAACACGTGCGCAACACCTCGGCCTGCGGGACCCGGGGATCTCCCGCTCGATCGGCGCCTGGAGCCCGTGGGGTGGGGACGTTGCCGTAGAGGACGCCGCCAATCGATCTCACATGGGCCGGAGTTCGCCACCCACACAGTGTGCCCGGGCAGCTCTACGCGACCGTTCTCGCGACCCCGGTTCGACGGCAGGCCCGCCTGGCGAGGTGGCTACCCGGAGACAGCGAGCATCTCTCCTGCGCCAAGCGCCCTCTGGAACATCGGAGTCATCCAGGGGAGGGTGAGGGCGAACTGGATTCCGTGACGGTTGAGGTGGCACCATCAGGGTCGCCGAACACCCGCGAGCCCGAGTCCGTGTCCTCGAGCCTGTGCAGGAGGCCGGTGCAAAGGCCACGGGCGGGACGAAGACGCGGAGCCGACGGCCCGCAGAAGCAACTCCTCGAAGGATGTGTCCATGCGGCTGGCCTTGAAGACGTCGGACCCTGTGCGAACCCGCTCCCGGCGCAGGGCCCTCATCGCCCTTCTGGTTGCCGCCGTCGCCGCCGCCCTGGTGATCGGCTGCATTGCGGTGGCCAACGAGGTGAACCACCCGGAGCTCCGGATACGCGGCATCCCCAGCAGCGGCGTACTGAGCGCCGCCGCGCTCTCCGAGGCCACGCTCACGGTGGACGTGGTCGATCGCAGAAACGACGCGTCGCTGACCAATGAGGCGCTGCGCAATGTCGAGGTCAGGCTGAACGGCGAGATCGTCCCCACCCTGTGGGTCGGAAGTCACTGGGTGCTCGATGTGGGGGCGTTGCGGGACGGGGAGTACGAACTGACGGTGACCACCGACCCGGGCCTGCTCTCGCGCGAGATCAGTCTCAGTCGCCGCTTCGTCGTGGGCACCACCCGGCCCTGACCTCCAGGTCCCAGGCGCGTGCTGGGCTCGCCCACGAGCACCTTCGCGCCGCCGCTCCCGCGGTCCGAGAGCGGAACAGCTCGCCGGCTCCCCCGAGTAGCCCGTGCCCTCGTCGGAAGGTGTCCACCGGCAGGTACCCAGCACCTACGGGAACAGGATGCACCGTGAACGCGCGAGCACCGCGGAGGCCGGCGGGGGACGTCTCTAACGATCTTGATGACCGGTCGGCGTGCATGGAAGAACTGGCCTCTTGGCAGAGACGAGGTTGTCGACCGACACTCCGCCCGAGGAGGCCCGCTGCTGTCTCAGTCCGCCATCTCCGAGCCGGTCGGCGCCACTTCGGTGTGTGACTGTTACGTCCACCGGTTCGGGGCGATCGGCGAGCGTGCCCGTCCTGCCTGCTGTCCGATCGACATGACCGACGAGGAGTGGGCCCAGGTCCACGCCTCGATGCTGGTACCGGCCTGGCTGGAGGGCCGGGCGGGCGCCCGGAGGAGCACTGCCACCGGGAAATGATCGACGCTGTGCGCCACGTCGTCGGCAACGGCGGGAAGTGGCGCGCGATCCCAGTGGACTTCCCCTGGTGGCGGGCAGTGTACGACTTCTTCCGGCGTTGGTGCCGCCACGGCTACGTGCGCGAGCTCTGCCAGCGACTGCGACGCCTCGAGCGCAAGCGGCGGGGCCGGGAGGCGGAACCGACGGCCGCGGTCATGGACGGCCAGTCGATCGACGGCTCCGACGCCGTCGGCGCGACCGCCGCGGCTGCGACGGGGCAAGCTGCACGACGGCCGCAAACGGCATGTCCTGACCGTGGGAGTCGCCCTGCTCCATCCGGCCGACCACGGCGGTCAGGCCGTCCTGGAGTCCTGGGGTTGGCAGAACATGGGGGAGATCGTCGGGCTGCCCGGTCCGGTCAACCCATGCGTGCTGATCCTGCCCCTCGCTGAGGCGCTCCCCGCAGGCCGGTGATCAGACGTCTGCCGCGGGCATCCGTCGCGCAGGCGGAGCCCCCGTCCCGGCCGGTACAGCCGCCGACCCGCGTCCTCTGCTTCTCCGATGGACTGGTCGAGGAGCACTACACCAGTGGGAAGGAGTTCGGGGAGGACCAGCTGATCAACGGTGTGAACCAGCTGGAGAGAACCGGCTGCGGGATCCGGGCGGTGACGCGCGCCCTGTCCCACACGCTCAAGCAGGCGCGAGGCGGACACACCACGGACGACGCGACGCTGCTCATGGTGGAGTGGCGCGGTTGACGGGTCGCTGTCGTCCGCCGTTCCCTCCCCGGCCTCATCCGGGGGGCGGCTCGTCAGTCCTGCGGCGCCTGCCCGCTTCCGGTGTCGATGAGGATCTGTTCCCCCTGGGTGATGTTGCCGGCCCGGACAGCCTGAGCCATCGCGGCATGTGCGGCCTGTGGTGTCGCGTGCGGCGGGACCACCAGCAGTGAGAACACGTCCTGGTCGCCACGTGTGATCAGGACCGTGTCGTCGCCCACCGGGAAGGAGTCGACGTGCACCACCCGGCCCTCGACGACGATCCTCGTCGGGAGTCCCTCCCAGGCCGCGGCGTCCAGCCCGACACGCGTCACGGGACCGAGGTACTCGGTGAGGGCACTCAGCAGCGCGGGCAACTCGGCACCGATGTCGCGCGACTGCGGCCACCACGCACCGTCCAGGACGCCCTCACGCGACTCCGTCGTCTCCAGCCGGAGCAGCGCGCACCCCGGCTGCACGGCCTCGTGAACGCCACTGGGCAGACGACGGGAAGCAGGAGGTGGATCGGAGCCGGTCATGGAGGGACCACCCGTCTTCGGGAGCCGAGCGAACGCGGGACTCGCCTCGCACTACCACGCTACTCCCCGCGTCGCCGGACGCCGGTGCATCCGCGAGCGTCCTGCCCGCCCGGCTCGCCACCAGGCTGGTACGAGCCGCCCCTCCTGCCGGGTTCCAGCAGCGTTTGCACGAACACCGAGGGATGTTTTCCCAGGCCGGGCGCTCTGCACTCGATGTTTCCGCAGGTCAGGAACCCGGACAGAGAAGACTCCACCAATCCGCGGGTGAGGCGGCGCCTTCGGCGGCCGAGGTCGCCATCAGCGGGGCGGCGTGACGAGATCCATCTCGTAGGCGGTGATGACGAGGTGGACCCGGTCCCGGGCGCCTTCGCCGGGCTGCATGACCGCATCCGGGCTGCCGATCCCCGCTCCGGCACAACCAGCGGCTGAAAGACGCGGAACGCACCATCTCGGGCCTCGGTGGATAGCCGCGGGCAGCTCGTCACTTCGTGATGGTTCGAGAAGGGGAGGGTCGATGGAGGCGTCGAGTCATGACGAGTCCCGGGAGTTCGTGGCGATGCGGTCCACCGCGTTGCTGCGGCTCACGGTGCCGCTCACCGGCGGGGACCGGCACGCCGCGGAGGATCTGCTGCAGACTGCGCTGATGAAGGTCTACGGGCGCTGGGCGCGCATCGAGCAGCACCCGGAGCGGCAGCACGATCGTCTCCCTTCTGCCTCGGGTCGGCGACTGACCCGAAGGGCCCCGGGCCGGGGTGGCACTCCCACCCCGGCCCCGGGCCCCGTTGACGACATGGGCCTAGGATCGCGGAATG
>NZ_JBEXSH010000523.1:0-6378 GCF_040613555.1 Streptomyces sp. NPDC006265 | reverse complement strand
AGCGGGGCGAGCGACGCGGCCTGCTCCTCACCGTGCGGGGTGAGGGGCAGGTCGGGGGACGTCTTGACCTTGACGCACTTCCCGGACGGGGCGCAGACGCGCTTCGTCGAGGCGGCGTGGGCCGGCGCCGCCTGGCCCACGGCGAGTGTGAGCGCCACGAGAACCGCGAAAAGGGCGATCGCCCACCGATGAAGCGGCATCCTCTCGGATGCGCTGTTTGATATATGCACAGTTTCCTTCCCCCGGGCATTTCTTTTTTCTCGTGCGGCGCGGATCAGTGGTCAATTTGGATGCGCCGCAGTGCCCGTGTCACAAAGCCGGATCACCGTATCATGTGCATGATCTTGTGAATGGGCAGTGAAAAGGGTGAGGAATTGCAGGAGGATTTATGGGTTGGGGGGGTTGGGCCAGGGATGGGGCGCCCTTACGAGATCCGCGCCGCCCGCCGCTCCATCGCCTCGCGCGCCGCGTCCTCGCTGGCGTACACCTCGCACATGTGCCGCCCGTCCGGCGTCGCCGTGTGCTCGACCTCCCAGAGGGAGACCTCCGCGCCGTCGCGCAGCAGGAACGCGTGCTCGTAGAGCGAGAAGCCCAGCCCCGCCCGGCCCGCGCGGCACGGCCGGCCGAAGGCCTGGGCGATCTGGTGCCCGGACGCCGTGGTCAGCAGGGCCGCAGTATCCGCGCCCGGCCGGTCCGTGTTCTCCGCCCGGCGCAGTAACCTGCGCGCATGGTCCGCCGAGTTCTCCGCGGCGTACGCGTGCCGGGGTGCGGGGACCGGTGACAGCTGCACCGTCACCGGCAGCTCGAAGTCCGGGGTGTCCGGCGGCAGCGGCAGCCGCGCGGTGGCGGCGCGCAGCTCCTCCTCGTCGACATACACCTCGTGCTGCGGCTCGCTGCCGGGCGCGGTGTTGTGGACGAGCTCCCAGAGCGTGAGCGCCGAACCGTCGGCGAGCAGCCACGTGTGCCGGTACGTCTCCCGGTGCAGGCCGGCGCTGTGGTGCGCGGAGTGCAGCGAACTGTCGTGTGCCAGCGCGCAGTCCAGGCGTCTTATCGCTTCGTCCGGTAGCTCGAAGGAGTTCAGGGTACGGCCGAGGAGTCGCGCGAGGTGCTCCTCCGGAGACTCGGGCGAGTCGTGGGGTTCGTACGGTGCCGTCTCGTACGGAACGCTCAAGGTTTCTCCCGGCGTTGCTGCATGTCACCTTGTGGGTGCATACCGTAGCCTCTCGGTCGGACATCATGTCCGGGAACCGAGAAAACGTACGTCCGGGAAAACGCGCGGGCCGCGCGAAAAGTTCCCGCGCGGCCCGGTCGGTCCGTGAAAAACCCCAGGAGGGACGGACTTTCAGCAGGTCAGGATGTGCCGCCCGCGACCCACTGGCTCCACGGCATGTTCCAGCCGTTGAGCCCGTTGTCCGGCGCCACCGTCTTGTCGGGGGAGTTCTTCACGATCACCATGTCCCCGATGAGGGAGTTGTCGTAGAACCACTTCGCGGGCGTGCTGCCCCCCGCACCCTGGACGTCGGCGAGACCCACGCAGCCGTGGCTGGTGCCCTGGCGCCCGAACGGCGGGTTGCCCTTGTTGTACCAGTAGTTGCCGTGGATGAACGTGCCCGACGTCGTCAGACGCATCGCGTGCGGCACGTCCGGGATGTCGTACTCACCGCCCAGCCCGACCGTCCGGCTGTTCATGCGGGTCTGCACGAACTTCTCGGAGATCACCATCTGCCCGTTGTACGTGGTGTGCTCCGGGCTGCCGGCCGAGATCGGGACCGACTTGACGGTCCTGCCGTCCCGCACGACCGTCATGGTCTGGGTGTTGACGTCGACCGTGGAGACCTGCGAACGGCCCACCGTGAAGGTGACCGTCTTCTTCTGCACCCCGTAGACGCCGTTCGCGCCCTCGACCCCGTCCAGGTCGATGTTCATCGTGACCTTGGAGCCGGCCTTCCAGTACTCCTCCGGCCGGAAGTCGAGCCGCTGCCCGTTGAACCAGTGCCCGACGACCTTCTGCCCGCTGCTGGAGGTCACCGTGATGTGCGACTGCACGTCCGTGCGGGCGGTGATGGCCTTGTCGAAGGTGAACGACACCGGCATGCCCACACCGACCGTCGTGCCGTTGTCCGGCGTGTACGTTCCGATGAAGCTGTTCGACGTCGTCACCGTCGTGAAGATGGAGTTGGCCGCGGCCGTCCGGCCGTCCGCGTCCTTGGCGGTCGCCGATATCTGGTATTTGGTCCCGCGCTCCAGCTGCTCCTTCGGCTTCCACACCTTGCCGTCACCGGAGACCGAGCCCGCGACGGTCTGCCCGCTGCCCGAAACCGTCATCTTCACGTCGGTCAGCTTCCCGTCGCTGACCTTCACGCCGGTCGAGTTGATGGACGCGCCGGTCGAACCGTCCTTGGCGGAGATGGCGATCTTCGCGACGGACGTCTTGGTGCCGCCGTTGGCGCCCTTCTCGTCGTCCTTGGCGTTGGCGCTGCCACCGCAGGCGGTGAGCGTCAGGGCGCCGACCATCAGGGCGGCACAGGCCCCCAGAGTGCGCCGCGCTGAAATGTTCGGCGTTGTCACGGGCTGCTCCCAGTTCGTGTGATGTTGCGTGATCCGCTCCAGTACGTGGGAGAAGAGGGGCAGGGGAGCCGGTCGGGTTCCGTCCGTTTCCCCTCAAGGCCGTCACGTGACAGAACCGCGACAAATTCCGGTCCGGCCGTGGCTCCGCTGTGCGCCGCGGGCCTGTTCAGCGGCCCGCGTACAACTCCCCGTACGACGGCCACGCCCCGCCCGGACCGTCCACCGGCTCCGCGGCCCGTACGGCCCGGACGATCGCCCGCGTCACCATGTCCGCGCCCGCCGCGAGGATCGCGTTGAGGGCGAGGGGGTTCGCGGCGTCCAGGGCCCGGTCTCCAGTCGCCAGCGCGAACACCGTGTCCCCATCGTGGAGGAGATGCACCGGCCGCACCGCACGGGCGATGCCGTCATGTGCCGTGCCGGCCAGTTTCTGTGCCTGCGACTTCGACAGGTCCGCGTCCGTCGCGACCACTGCGAGCGTGGTGTTGAGCGGGGGCGGCCCGCTCTTCGCGGCCGTCTCGGCGAGACGCCGCTGCGCCGTCGCATGAACCTCCGCCGCCGGGTACTCCACCCGCCCCTGGAACAACTCCCCGTACAGCACCCCCGTCTCCGGATCCACCGTCGACCCCACCGCGTTGGCCACCACCAGCGCGGCCACCGTGATCCCCGAGCCGAGCACGGTGCTCGCGCTGCCGACACCGCCCTTCACCACCCCGGTCACCGCTCCGGTGCCCGCGCCCACGCACCCCTGGGGCACCGGCGCACCGGGCTCGCTCGCCGCGGCCGCCTCGACCGCGGCCCGGCCGGTCGCCGCGTCCGGCCGGGCCCGGAAGTCGCCGCCCCGCCCCAGGTCGAAGACGCAGGCCGCAGGCACCACCGGCACGACATGAGCCGGGTCCGCCCCGACCCGGATGCCGCGCCCCCGTTCCTCCAGCCAGGCCATCACCCCCGACGCCGCGTCGAGTCCGTACGCGCTGCCACCGGTCAGCACGACCGCTTCCACCGTCCGCACCACGTTGCGCGGATCCAGCGCATCCGTTTCCTTGGTGCCGGGCCCGCCGCCCCGCACGTCCACGGCGGCCACGGCCCCGCCCTCCGGAGCGAGTACGACCGTGGTGCCGGTGAGCCAACCGTCGCCGGTGCGTGTCGCGTGCCCCACCCGCAGGCCGGAGACATCTGTCAGTGCGTCAACTGTCATGACGCACAGTCTCGTCCAGCCACCGACCCCGCGGGTCTGCCGATCCCGCGGGTCTGCCGATCCCGCGGGTCTGCCGATCCCGCGGGTCTGCCGAGCCGGTGGGCGCCGCGTCAACCCGCCGATGCGCCGGGGGGATCAGCACGTAGACGTTCGTGGAGGATCGGCCCTCGACGATCGCGGAGCACGGAGCGCGGGCGCTCTCACCCGGTGCGCGTCTTCGGCCCGCCCTCCCGGGCCGCGACGGCCGGGCGCGCGGCTGCCAGCGTCTCTCCGGCCACCACCGACAGCGCACAGACCACACCCGCCGCGAACACCGCCCAGTGCCCCAGGAACGTGCAGCAGATCACCAGCAGGGCCGTCGTCGGCAGCACCAGCTGCTGGGTGATGCCCCGCTTGAAGTGGCGCGAGTGCAGGGCCCACACCGTGAGCAGGTACAGCGCCGTCGGCAGGGTCACGGCCGCCGACGCCGCCAGCGTGGAGAGGTGCGCCTTGCCGGCCGTCTCCTCCACCACCACCTCCAGCCCTGCCCCGATCGCCGCCGCCGACGCGAGCACCAGGTAGTGGCCGTAGCCCCAGAGGAACGCCTGCCGGTTGGACCGCAGATGGCCGTGGACGGGCACCGCGAAGTAGATCCACCAGGCGGCGAAGATGATCAGCAGCCCGCCTGCCGCGATGGGGAGGAGCTCGCCCAGCGCGTCGTTCTCGTCGATGCCGGACTTCACCGCGATCGTGGCCGCCGCGATCGTCTCGCCGAGCACGATGATGGTGAACAGCCCGTACCGCTCGGCGATGTGGCGGGGATGCCAGGAGGTGGTGTGACCCCTCTCCGCGAAGGGCGGCACGCACATCTCCAGCAGCGCCATCACCAGGAACCACCAGGGCCTGGCCCCCTCGGGCAGGAACAGCAGCCCCAGCCAGCCGACCTGGCACGTCAGCACGCCGCCGGCGTAGCGCAGGGCCGTCGTCCGCTCCGGGCCCTCGGCGGCGCGGGCCGCCCGCAGCCACTGCGCCGACATGGCCACCCGCATGATCGCGTAGCCCAGCCAGACCACGAGGTACTCGTGCTCCTCGAACGCCCGCGAGACCCCCGCCGCGAGGACCAGCACACCGGCGATCTGCACCAGCGTGACGACCCGGTAGAGCACGTCGTCGTTGTCGTACGCCGAGGCGAACCAGGTGAAGTTCATCCACGCCCACCACAGGGCGAAGAACACCATCGCGTAGTCGAGGATCCCCTGGCCCGCGTGCCCCTCGGCGACGGAGTGCACCAGCTCGATGCCCGCCTGGGCGACGGCGACGACGAAGCACAGGTCGAAGAAGAGCTCCAGCGGCGAGGCCGTCCGGTGTGCCTCGTCGCGGCCACGGGCCCGGAGCCTGCGCAGGGGTTGCCGGATGCCGGGTGCGCCGGAGGGGACGGGCGGGGGAGCGGGGCTGGACGTCATGCGTCCCAGCACAGCAGAAGGCGCGGGGAATTTCTCCGCGACCGTACCCTGGTTGCATGAGTACCGTCCCCGGCCCAGAGCCGCGCGAGCCGAAGCCTGCGCTGGTCTTCGACGATCCGCTCGACCAGCAGTCCTCCGACGACACCGACCGCGGCTGGGGCGAGCGCACCGACTCCGGCGGCAGTGCGGCGGACCTCAAGCGCTTCCTGGACGAGAAGCCGCCCCACCACCTCTGAAGCCGTCGCGCTACTCCCGGTCGTGCCCAGAGCCGCGCTGGGCGACCAGGGCGTCCCGGATCTCCTTCAGGACCTCCAACTCCGTGACCTCGAGGACCTCCTGCGCGCCCTCCTTCGCCTTCCGGCGCGCTTCCTGCCGGGCCAGGTACTTGGCCATGGGCAGGACCATCAGGAAGTAGACGACCGCCGCGGTGATCACGAAGCTCAGGGCGGCGCCGAGAACCGAACCCCACAGGATCTGGATGCCGTCCTCGCCCTGGCAGGTCGAGCTCAGGCACGAGCTGTAGTGGTCGAGGTTCTTGGTCCCGATGGCTCCGACGACCGGGTTGATGATCCCCTTCACCACGGCGCTGACGATGTTGGTGAAGGCGGCACCGATCACCACCGCCACCGCCAGGTCGACGACGTTCCCGCGCATCAGGAAGGTCTTGAAGCCCTGCCAGACGCTCGGTTCCTTCTTCTCGCTCACCTCGGGGCCTCTCCTCGTACGAGCAGCTTGTGGAACAAAACGCTCCGCAACCTACGTCACGCCTGGGCCGAACCGAGTACTCGGGTCCCACGAACGAGGGCCTTGACCGGGTCACGCACAGCGTCACCACAGCGTCACCGCCAGCCGCCCCGCGGCACTGGCGCCGGCCAGCCGCGCGGCGGTGGCCCGCGGCACCGACAGGACGACCAGCGCCCCGCTGTCGCCCGCGCCCTCCACCGGCTCGGGCACCTTCGTCACCCTCGCCCCGCGCGCGACCACCCGGGTGTCGCCGCCCGGCACCGCCCCCTGCGCGGCGATGACGTCGACCCGGTCCCCGGGCCGCAGCAGCCGCACCGTGGCCGCGTCGGAGATCCGGACCGGGGCCGTCACCGACCCGGCGGCGCGGCGCGGGTACGCGGACTGCTCGCCGGACATGGAGGCCGTGTGCGCGGGCGGCCGGGTCCGGTG
>NZ_JBEXSH010000522.1:0-6382 GCF_040613555.1 Streptomyces sp. NPDC006265 | reverse complement strand
CTCGACAACCAGGTCGTCCGGGCGGCCAGGGCGCTGCCCGAGGCGCTGCGGGTGCGGCCGGGGGCGCGGGCGGCGATCCTGCGTACGGTGCTGGAAGGAGCCGGTGTCCGGGAGTTGCCGCCCGGCTACGGCGCCCCGACCCAGGCGACCGCGGCGGCCGCCGAACGTACGGGGTTGCGCGTGGCGGCGGACTCCCTGGTCTCCCTGTTCGACACCCCGCTGCTCGCGGAGGCGGGCCTGGTCGAGGCCCGCGTGGTCCGCAAGGCACTGCGTGGCGCGGCGGCGGGTGAACCCCTGCCCCTGGACGGCCTTGCGGACCTGGTCTCCCTGGAGCTGTGGCTGCGCCGCCTGCTGTCCCGCCGCGGCACTTGCTGGACGGGCACGCCCGCCAGGCAACGGGCGGTACCGGCGGGGATCGCGCCGCAGCGGGGGGCGCTGGGGGCGGGGGCCGGTGGGGGGCGGCGGGTGTAGGCGGCTGATCGCCGGGGGTGGGTGCGTGCGCTGCGCCTGACGCCGGGTGGGGGTGCGCGTCTACTACGCCTTCGCGTGGGCTGTGGCTCGGGGCCGCGCCGGGGGGTGTCCGTCCTCGGAACGGCGCGATGGGGTTGGACGTTGGACGCCGGCGGACTGTCCGTTGACGCGCCAACCGCTGCGGGCGGACGACACCCCCCGACACGGCCCCTGCTCGCCGTACGCGGGTGCAGGCCCGTCCCGCTTCGCGTCGCGTGCGCACGGCTGCCCCGGCTGCGGGCGCCCGCTCCACCTGGCTGGGTCCCGCCCCCGCTGCGGCATGCGTGCGGCTAGGGGGCTTCTGAGGGAACTGCGGAGCATGGCCGTCAAGCCTGCGTACGCCGGTATCCGCTCGCACCATGGCACAGAGCGCCCCGGCACGTGGCAGGGGCTCATCTCAGAGGCGGACTACCGGGGCAGTGGTCCGCATGCTCAACACCAGGACACAGAGCCAGAAGCGGCGCCCGGACGGCCGCGCCCAGCATGAACTGACCCGGATCATCCGGTGCGGCAAGTGTGGCGGTCCGATGCGTGCCGTACAGGTCAAGGGCGTGCCCAGTTACGAGTGCCGCGACCATGGGTGTGTCCGTGTGCCCCGTGCGCGCATTGATGAGTACCTGATCGGCACTGCGGAGCGCCCCGGCGTGATCCTGTCCTTCCTTGCCGACGAGAGCCGGGTATATGGGGCGTTCACCGCTGCGCCGGAGGATGAGGCGCGCGCCGAGGAGATCCGCACCGAGCGGGAACGGCTGGAGGGCGAGCGGCGCGAGGCGGAGGGCACGAAGACGGCCACGGTGGGCGAGGCGCTCGCGGTGGGGCGCCTGGTGGACTCTCTCACCGAGGAGATAGCGCGTCTTCAGGCCGAGGAGCAGAAGCTGAGGGCGCCCGCGCAACTGGCCGACATGATCAGGCCAGGTAAGGACGTGGCACGACGCTGGGCCGCCGCCCCCGTGGCTGCTCGGCGTGCCGTCGCGCGCATGGTGCTCGCCCCCTCGGTGCTGGGCGAGGTGCGCATCATGCCGGTTGGTCCGGGCAAGCGCGTCGACCCTGCCGACCGTGCCCACATGCACAAGACCGGCTGCAAGGGCTGTACGGCCGCGTAACGGGCCGCCACCGGCGCCCCTGTCCCTTTCCTGGGACGGGTGTCTATACGCACTTCTTTGGGCTCCACGGTACGGACGAGTTGTGGCCCCACTGATGTACCAAGTTGATCTGGCCTCACCGGTATGACCGGGGGCTGGCGACCGATACGGTCGGCGAGGCGAGGGGAGATGCATGAGCGGAGGCCGACGCGTGTTGCGCCTGCTGGAAGGAGCGTGTGCGGTCGTCGCGGTGCTCTACGCAACGCTGTTGGTGTTGTTCACCAACTACGACGCCCTGATGATCACCTACAAGAACGGCGACCTCAACTCCACAATCGCGGTCTTCGCAGGGGCGTGCATAGGCTGGCTGGGCCTACGCCTGGTGCGCTCCCCACGGCGCCTCCCGGTTGGGCTGTTCGCTGGCGGTGCGTGTGCCGTTGCGCTGGTGGCTGTGCTGTGGTGGACGACCCGCCCAACGGTGGAGGAGCAGCACGTCACGCCCACTCCGAGCACTGGGCGCTTCTGGGAGTCGCAGCACTCCGAGAACACTCCGGGCACCGTGCCCCCTCCAGCACCACCGACCGCCGGGCCGTAACCAGCCCGGCTTGGACCCCTCGGTCACCGCTTCGGTGGCCGAGGGCTTCGTCGCGGGAGGGCGGCGGCAACCCGGTGGAGGCGTCCCCGTGTTGAGTGAATGCGTTCTCCGGCGCCCCCGCCGACCACGGAACCACTCAATCGAAGTGGGGCCAAGAGAACTTGGAATAGGGGGCGCAGGAGGACCCCAACGCGCCCCCTACGACCCCGTGGTGGAGCCAAAAGAACTTCGAATCGTGGTCCCAAAACAAGTGCGCACAGACAGGGAACGGCCGGGCCTCGCCATTCCTGGGCGCCCTCGACGGCAGCTCGCCGACACAGCAAGAGGCAGCCATGAACAACACCGAATGCCGTATCCGATCATGTAATGGGCACGTCCTCGCCCTGGGCTTGTGCTCAATCCACTACCGGCGCGCACGGGCAAAACGACTCGGACCATGCACAGTCCCAGACTGCCCAAACATGCAACACACGCAAGGCATGTGCGGATCTTGCTATCAGGCCATGCGCAAGGGATGCAACAGGACCCTCTGACCCTGCGACGCACCCCCGGTCTTTAGTGGCGCACGCTTCCCAGCCCCGGCCCATAACTGTTTTATTTGTGTGCCTGAAAGTCGGCGAGTGATCTTGCCTAAGCCAGCACTGTTGATCAAGGTTCCCGCTCCGCCGGCACTCGCTATTCCGGAGCCGTTTAGGGCGCCCTCGAAAGGGCAGCCGCGCCATTCCCGTACGACCATTAGGAGAGACATATGTGTGACTGTTTGATACCCCTCGCCGAGGTAGCCAAGGAAACTCGCCGCTCCGCGTTGAAGGTGCGCGCGGAGGTCGAAGAACTGGGCATGACCATTCGCGATGACTGGGCGGGGCACCCTGCGATAAGCGAGAGTGACGCGCGCGCCTTTGTGTCCGGCACGGCTCGACGTGCGCAGGAACATGCGAACGCTGTAAGTGAGCATCTGCGAGCCGTAGAGGAATGGGCGCAACGTCGAGACGCTGCGGTAAAGGAAGGCGCCGATAAGGCGCAGGAAAAGGAGACGCGTCGAGCAATGCGACGTGGGCGCCTGCCTGGGGCGGACGGCCCCCTTTCTCCGGGCGAGATTGCAGCCGCTCGACGCGAGGGCGCCATGCACGCAGGCGCTATGTACGAGCGCCGTAATCCTCGTCCTGAATTCATGGGCAGCCGTGACTATGTCAAGCTTGCTTATGTCGAGCCGAGCGAGGAGGGGTCGCTAGTTGCTGCGGCAGTCGGGGCGTTGCGAGGAGCGGCGAAAAACAAGGCGCCGTCAGTGGAGGTGAAATAGCGATGGAAACAGGCACACTGAAATCAGGCAGGGTGGAAAAGGCAGCCGCTATGCGGGGCGCCTCTGTGTTCCCTGCGGAGTGGGGCCGCCTGTCGGCAGTCCCCTTTCCGAGGAGCGTACGCGTTGGGTCCTCGCCAACGTGCGGGAATACCAGGCACACAAGCGGGTGCAGCGTTGCGCGGAGGTCGAGACAATCAAGGCTGCCATTTACGAGCGGCAGCGGTATCTACTCCTGACATGTGAACGGTGACAGGCAACACAGAAACGGCCCCCTCCTGCTCTCGCCTGTCGCGAGGGTGAGAGGGGGCCTATCTCTGTGTTTCAGGCTGCCTCGTCGAGCACTTCCCGCACTTCCGGCACGTCCCGATATTCCTCTAGCCGATTCAGAACGACTTTGACGCGTTCCGCCGTTCGTTCACTCGCAACGTCCGCAGAAAGCGTTATGACCCGCTGGGCAGTTGCTGCCGCTTCCTCTGGCTCATTGGCATCCGCCAATGCAACGGCAAGCCAAGAAAGGTAGAGAGCAAGCTCTCTCGTGTGTGTGGCGTCGTACCGGGCGAGGACTTCCCGGAGCAACGGCACGGCGCGCAATGGTCGTTTCAGCTCCGTATAGACGCGCGATTCCATGACTTGCAACTCGCCTGCCTCAACCCAATAGAGGTATTGGGGCGATTCCCTCGCCTCGCTTTCTTCGGCCAACGCTGCCGATGCCTCGCCCAGGGCGCGCATTGCGGGCTGCGCCTCATTGGCTTTGGTATGCGCCCAGGCGACACGGTCGAGGTATAGCGCGCGCGCTTTCGGAGGCGCGTCCTCGCCTGCCTGCTCTAGCGCTGCGCGGGAAAGCAACAACCCTTCCCGTTCCTGTCCCGTGTTGCTGTATTGATAGGCGAGTGATCCGGCGAGATTGCCGACTAGGGTTGCATTCTCTGCCTGTTGGGCAGCGCTTATGCCTAGCTTGTAAATGCGTTCCGCCTCGTCATGGCGCCCAGCGTCAGAGGCAATCCAACCGGCAATCTGCGCCAACTCGCCAATCTGAGAAAGCAAGGAGCGCCCGACTTCCTCCGTGTGGCTTCCCTCGCGGTACAGCTTTACGGCGGATTTCAGCTCACGCAGGGCAGGCCCGATTAGGTCACCACCCGCTAGGACGTCATCGGCGAGGCGCAGCCCATGAACACGTCCGGCTAGGTCTGTCACATCACCTGCCCCAATACGGCGCCCCTTCCTGACTTTGAGAGGAGTAAGCGGGTCAGTGTCCGGAAGGAAGTCAGCGACGGTTACCGGGGCGCTGTCCTGGGCGCCCGTTGCCGCTGCCTGTTCAAGCTCGACCACTGGCACGCCCAGGGCTGCGGCAAGGAATGGCAGCCATTCGCGCGGAGTGCGTTTCCCTTTTTCATAGCGGTAAATGTCCTGCCGTTTAAGGGAGTCGGGCGGCAGCCCTGCCGCGCGGCATGCCTCATTGGCTAGCCGCTCCTGACTCCACCCCTTGCCCAGGCTTAGGCGCCGGATCATGTGGGCCGCTGCTTCTCCGCGCATGCCTCAAGTCTGGCCTACAACGGGCCTACATGGGGCCGCTAGGCAGCGACTCAGCCAAACGGAAGCGTGGACAGACAGCAAGCGCCCCCGCACCGTGCGACCGGCCGGGGGCTGGCCAACGCTTCAGAGGAGCGCTGACAGTGAACGTCCTATCACGGACCCTCGAACGGGTGAGAGACGCCCTACGCGGCCGACGCGCCCCCGGCAAGCACAGCAGCGCCTACGCGCCCCAGGAGGCGCCCCGGGCGCCCCGCACGGCGCCCAGGCCGGACGTCTGGGGCGCACGGTTGGTCACGGCGCGCAGGACGCGCAGGGACAGGCACGCCCCGCCCGTACAGGCGCAGCCCAGCGCGCCCCGCGACTGGGAGCACGAGGAGGCATGGGAGCACACGGGCGCCCTCGTCCGGCCGTACGTGGCAGCACTGGGCGAGGCGCCCAGAAACGGCCGGACAGGCGCCCAGGCGCACCCCTGGGCAGGCCCCTGGGGGAATGCCCAGTGATGACCATTGAGGTGTACCGGATCAATCCGGAAACCGGCGTCCGCACTGAGGTGCGCAGAAAGCACACGGTGAAACCGGCAGAGGTGCCGGATCTCTCCAGCGGATATCCGCCCTGCGCGTGTCCGCACTGCAAGGGCAAGGGCAGCAGGATCAGGCTGCATTTCCTTGTGGCCGAAGCCAACCGGCGCAGCAGGGGGGAACTGTGACCCGTTCCATCATCAAAGCTGCGGAATGGACGCTCGGGCCGGAAACCGGCGAGGGCGCCCCGCAGGCGATCTACTCGGCTGTGTGCATGGACTGTGGTGCGGAAGCCAAGCCAACTGACAATGAGTGCCCGCCAGTTGAGGTCTGGGCGCTGAAACACACGGGCCTGAATCCGACGCATCGTCAGTTCAAAGCCATGGTCGAGACCTATTGGCACGTGACCCCTGCGGAGGGCAACCCGTACCGCGAGGGCGACGCAGCCCAGGGCGCCTAGCGCGCGCTACTGGGGAAAATTCCCCACCTGCAACACCCCCGATGGCTGCCGCTCCGGGACGCTGCGAGGCGTAAGGGCAGCAACGCATGACCCCCGTCCCGGTGCCCCCGTCCGGGACGGTCCCAGCGCCCCCAACTGTGCGAGCAAGGCGCGCAGTTGAGGGCGCCTCGCTGTGCGCGTCCAGACATGCGACCGGTCACGGTCTGGTCACGGTTTCTGACCCCCTAGAATGCCCGTATGCGGCCGTTTTCGCAGGTCACGGCTAGGTTCCCTCTAAACTGTGTCCCCTTCGCTCGAGCGGGGGGACCCCCACGCCGCACGGTGCGAAGGGACAGGTGGCTCCGCCACATGACCCTCCGCACCGCACGCCGATCGCACGCACCG
>NZ_JBEXSH010000521.1:0-6411 GCF_040613555.1 Streptomyces sp. NPDC006265 | reverse complement strand
CCACCAGCAGAAGGAGACAACCCACCTCGAGCGGGGCGGCGCACGCTACCTACCCTCCGCGCGCCGGGGGGCCGCCCCAGCAGCCGCGGTGCGGCGTGGTGCGGCTGCAGCGCCCCCGCACCCCCCGCCCGCGCCGAGCGTCGTGCCCTGGCCGGGCTGGGAGGGGCCCCGTCGGGCGGCACCGGGCTGTGGGGCCGCCTGGCCGAGCGTGTCCAGGCGCGGCCCAAGGTGCTGGGTCTGGCCGGTCTCGTGGTGCTCGCGGCGCTCGCGCTGCCGACGCTCTCGCTGCGCCTGGGTGCGTCCGACGACGGCAACCTGCCCACGTCCTCGACGAACCGTCAGGCGTACGACATGATCGCCGACGGGTTCGGGCCGGGCTTCAACGGCCCGCTCGTCCTCGCGGTCCAGGCTCCCGACACCCGCGGCAAGGCCGCAGCGGCGAAGCTCGTCAGCGCTCTCGAGCAGGTCGACGGCGTCGCCGGTGTAGGCGCCGCGCCCCTGAGGGCGGGGCAGACGGTCTCACCTCGCCGACGTCGAGGCGCGAGCCGAACGCGCCGAGCGCACCCGCGAGGAGGAGGCCCGGCGCAGGGTCACCGAGGAGCGCGTCCGCATCGCCCGCGAACTGCACGACGTCGTCGCCCACCACATCACCCTGGTCAACGCCCAGGCGGGCGTGGCCCACCACCTCATGCGCAATGACCCCGACCGGGCGTACGAGGCGCTGGCCCACATCAAGGACACCAGTCGCGCCGCGCTCGACGAACTGCGTGCCACCGTGGGCCTGTTGCGTCAGCCCGACGACGGGCCGGACTCCCGCGCGCCCATCCCGGGACTGGCCGACCTCGACGCCCTGGTCGATGCTCGGGCGGGCGGGTTGTCCGTGCGGGTGGTGCCCATCGGTACGCCCCGGCCCGTCGCCTCCACCACGGAGCTGACCGCCTACCGCATCGTCCAGGAAGCGCTCACCAACACCCACAAGCACGCAGCGGCGACGCAGGTGGAGGTGGTGCTGAACTACGGTCCGGACCGGCTGCGGATCACGGTGACGGACGACGGCGCCACCGGCGCGCCCCCCGGCCCCGGCTCCGGTCACGGCCTGATCGGCATGCACGAGCGGGCGACCGCCATCGGCGGGACGGTCACCGCCGGGCCGCTGCCCGACGGCGGCTTCCAGGTCGTCGCCGAACTCCCGCTGGCCCTCGCCCCCGCGTCCGCCTGACCCCACGAGGTAAGAGTCACCCATGACGATCCGCGTCCTGCTCGCCGACGACCAGGCTCTGCTGCGGGGCACCTTCCGGCTGCTCATCGACGCCCAGCCGGACATGGAGGTCGTCGCGGAGGCGTCCAACGGGCGGGAGGCGGTGGAACTGGCCAGGTCGGCGCGGGCCGACGTGGTGGTGATGGACATCCGGATGCCCGAGGTCGACGGTATCGAGGCCACCCGGCTCATCGGCCGGAACGAGGATCTGGCCGGGGTGAAGGTGCTGGTGCTGACCACGTTCGAGGTGGACGAGTTCG
Organism: Streptomyces sp. NPDC006265; assembly: GCF_040613555.1. Taxonomy (NCBI): domain Bacteria; kingdom Bacillati; phylum Actinomycetota; class Actinomycetes; order Kitasatosporales; family Streptomycetaceae; genus Streptomyces; species Streptomyces sp. NPDC006265. Next base: position 4,893 of record NZ_JBEXSH010000521.1, on the reverse strand, counting down.
TCGTCGAGGCGCTGCGGTCCGGTGCGAGCGGCTTCCTCGGCAAGGGGGTCGAGCCGGCCGAACTCCTGCACGCGATCCGGCTGGTCGCCGCCGACGAGGCGTTGCTCTCCCCCGCCGCGACCAAGGGCCTGATCGCCCGGTTCCTCTCCCAGCCCTCCCCCGGCGCTCTCGCCGCCCCCGAGCGGCTAACCACCCTTGACGCCCAGGGAGCGCCAGGTCATGACGCTGGTGGCCACGGGCCTGTCCAACGACGACATCGCCGAACGGCTCTTCGTCACCCCGGTCACCGTCAAGACCCACGCCAACCGCGCCATGGCCAAACTCGGCGCCCGGGACCGGGCCCAACTCGTGGTCATGGCCTACGAGAGCGGGCTGGTCCGCGCCGGAGAGACACGGACCTGACCGTCGCCGGAACGCGCGGTCCAGCCGGGGCTCCAGGACGAAGCGGAACGTCCGCCGCACGGGTGCGGTGCACAGGGCGCCCCGAGGGTCAGTTGTCGCGCAGCGCCTTCTCGATCTCGCCCAGCGAGTGGGTCAACCGCCCGTAGTCGGCAGGGGCCACCGGTGCCACGAAATGCCGTTCGACGACCTGGGCGTGGACGGCGGCGGCACGGAGGAAGACCGTACGGCCGTGATCGCTCGACTCGACCAGGACGCTTCTGCGGTCCCCGGGGGCCGGCACGCGCCGCACCAGACCGGATCCCTCCATGCGGTCGACCAGGCGGGTGATGCCGCTGCTGGTGAGCGTGAGGTCGTCGGCGAGTCGGCGTTGTGAGATCTCCTCGTCCGGGTGCCGGCAGAGCCGGATGAGCACCTCGAACATCGTGTGGCTGATCTCGCACTCCTTGCGCAGGGCCGTGTCGATCCGCTGTTCCAGGCGGGTGGCGGCCTTGATCAGCAGCCCGAAGTCGTGCACGAGCCGGCTGTCGGCGGCGCGGGCCGCTTCGTCGTTCTCTCGGTTCACGGAGTTCATCCGACCGACTTTACTGCTTCTTCACCTACTGCTGTCTCAATTACTGAACAATCAATTGCTGAGCAGTCAACGAACTCCTATGGTGAACGTCCAGCACCCCAGCATGTCGGCAGAAAGGGAGATCAGTGGACCTGCAGCACTGGCTCGGCCGGGCCAACGACGCGATACAGCAGTGGGCCGGCACGTTCGGCCCCTACGAGCAGCACCCGTCCCTCCTCGTCGACGACGACCGCTTCGCCGCCGCCTTCGAGGAGCTCACCGGGAGGCTGAAGGAGAACTATCCCTTCTTCCACCCGCGCTACGCGGGGCAGATGCTCAAGCCCCCGCACCCCGCGGCGATCGTCGGCTACCTCGCCACCATGCTGATCAACCCCAACAACCACGCCTTGGACGGCGGTCCCGCCACCGCCCGCATGGAACGCGAGGCCGTAGCGCAGCTGGCTGCGATGTTCGGCTACGACACCCACCTCGGCCACCTCACCACCAGCGGCACGATCGCCAACCTGGAGGCCCTCTTCGTCGCCCGCGAACTCCACCCCGGTCGCGGCATCGCCTACAGCGCCGACGCCCACTACACCCACGGCCGCATGTGCCACGTCCTGGGCATGAAGGGGTATCCGATCCCGACCGACGACCGCGGCCGCATCAGCCTCGACGCGCTCGAGGACATCCTGCGCACGGGCGAGGTGGGCACGGTCGTCCTCACCGCCGGCACCACCGGCCTCGGGGCCATCGATCCGATCCACGACGCCCTCGCTATCCGGGAGCGCCACGGCGTCCGGCTCCACGTCGACGCGGCCTACGGCGGCTTCTTCACCCTGCTCGCCGGTGCGCAGGGCCCGGAAGGGCTCCCCGCGCAGCCCTGGCGGACGATCGCCCGATGCGACTCGATCGTCGTCGACCCGCACAAGCACGGGCTCCAGCCCTACGGCTGCGGTGCGGTCCTCTTCCGCGACCCCGAGGTGGGCCGCTTCTACCTGCACGACTCGCCCTACACCTACTTCACCTCCAGCGAGCTCCACCTCGGCGAGATCAGCCTGGAATGCTCCCGTGCCGGGGCCTCCGCCGCCGCGCTGTGGCTCACCTTCCAGGTCCTGCCGCCCACCCCCGACGGACTCGGCCGCGTTCTCGGGGCCGGCCGCCGGGCCGCGCTGGACTGGGCCGGCCTGATCACCGCCTCGGACGAGCTGGAGCTCTACCAGCAGCCCGAGTTGGACATCGTCAGCTACTTCCCGACAGTGGAGCCCGCCGCCCTGAGCGCCATCGACGCGGCGTCGGCACGCGTCCTGGCCGAGGGCATGACCGGCCCTGATCCCGTGTTCCTGAGCACCCTGAAGGCAGACCGCGAGGCCTTCGGCGCACGCCACCCGAAGGTCACCGCCGACGCCGACGGCGCCCGCATCCTGCGCAGCGTCCTGATGAAGCCGGAGTCCGAGGACCACGTGCACCGCCTCCACGAGCAGGTCACACGTCTGGCCCGGTCATGACCGCTACCGGGTCACGCCCGTCAGGGCGAGGAATTCACTGCGGGAGCGGGAGTCGGAGCGCAGCAGGCCGAGCAGGGTGGAGGTCAGGGTGTCGGAGCCGGTGGCCTGCACGCCGCGCAGCGTCATGCAGGAGTGCTCGGCCTCGATGACCACGCCGACGCCCTTGGGCTCCAGATGGGCCTGCAACCAGTCGGCGATCTGCTTGGTCAGGCGCTCCTGGACCTGGGGGCGGCAGGCGAAGTGCTCGACGACGCGCGCCAGTTTGGAAAGGCCCAGGATGCGGGCGCCGGGCAGGTAGCCGACGTGCGCGGTGCCGACCACCGGCAGCAGATGATGCTCACAGACGGTCCGCACCGGGATGCGCCGGGCGAGGACGAGTTCGTCGTAGCCCTCGTCGTTGGGGAACGTGGTCAGGTCGAAGGGGCGCGGGCTGAAGAGTTCCGCGTAGGCGCGGGCCATCCGGCCGGGTGTGCCGCGCAGGCTCTCCGAGGCCGTGGAGATGCCGAGTGCTTCGAGGAAGCGGCCTGCCGCGATCTCCGCGGCCGCCAGGTCGATCCCGTCGGGTTCGTGGACCACCCGCAGGGCGGGCCGTGCGAGTGCCGTCGTCTCTCCGTCGTACAGGTCCGGCCGGACAGAGAGAGGTGCGGGGTGCTCGGTCATGTCAGTTGTCTCCGATACCGAGAGCGGTGAGCAGAACCAGGACGAGGGCGCCCACGGCGAACAGGCCGTGGGCGAACACCACCGGGAGCGGGAAGTGCCGTTCGGCGGGGACGTTCGTCGTCTCTCCCCGGGTGCCGGACGTGGTCGCGTGGGCGCGGTGGACCGGGATCCAGCGGGCCAGCATCACGAATCCCAGCAGGGCCACCGGAAGGAGCAGGCCGAACGCGGTCCAGGCCAGGGCGGTCGTGCCGACGACGACGTAGCCGACCCACACCACCAGTCCGAGCGCGGCCAGGGCGAAGTGGCCGAAGACGACGGGCGCGGGCAGCCGGGTCGCACCGGTCTGCTGCCGGCGGGTGCCGCCGCGCCGGATCCAGGTGCCGAGCAGGTAGAACCCGCCGAGGGCGGTGACCACCCAGGCGATCAGTGCGGCGATGTCCATGAGGAGCTCCGAGGGTGAGGGCGGTGGCAGGAACGGCCCGGGCATACCGGCGGCTGTGCGGGTGCGCCGGGGCGGACAGGCGCCGGCTAGTGCCGCGGCGGGCAACGTTCGCCCCGTCACGACGCCCGGCACGCTCCCCCACGCTCTCGACTCCGCTCGAGCAGGGGGTTGCCCCCACTCGCCGCACCGGCCGAAATCCCGAGTACGTCCAGTACGAGGGCTTCCGGCCGGCACGCCGAGAGCACGCACCGGGCGCCGCTCCTCAACGGGCAAACGTTGCCTGCCGCGGCACTAGGTGGAGGAGCGTGAGCGATGCGCGCCGCGGCCGGGCGCGTATCCCTCGGCCTGGGTGCTCTCGTCGGCTACGCGGACGCCGTAGCGGTAGGCGAGCTTGCCGCCCAGATATCCCGAGACGCCGAGGGCCGCCACGCTGAGCGCGGCGAGGACGAGCGGGCCGATCGCGACGCTGCCGCCGCCGGTGTGATCGCCGTAGCGCCACAGGAAGTTCACGGCGTAGGCGGCGGTGACCAGCAGGTTCAGCGTCATGTGGACCAGGGCCGTGCGAAAGGCCGGGGTGGCGCCGGGGATGGCGAGCAGGTCGAGGAATCCGGCCATGGCCGCCAGCAGGGCACCGATCACCCCGACCGCGATCAGCCACTGCGAGGCCTGGGTCAGGAAGCCCGGACGGCTCACGACGTGGGAGGCGATGTCGAACACCAGGCTGGTGACCCAGGCGCCGATCGGCACGGTCACCAGGATCGGGTGGAACGGATGGCCGTACGGCCCGGCGAGCGAAGCACTGACCGGGTGTTTCGCTTGAAGCTGTGACTTTCCAGCCATGGCGACCTCCAATAGTTTCACCAACAAGTCTTTCCTTTATTCCGCGCAAAGGTCAAGGCGTGCAGCACAGAGCACCCGAAGAGCCCTCGCTCCCACGCGTGTGGGAGTTATCGTTGTCCCGTGGCTTCCGACCCGCCCGCGCTGGCCGACAGCGCCATCGACTCCGTCAGCGTCCTGAGCGAGGACTCGCGTCGGCGCATGTTCGCCTTCATCCGGCGTGCCCGCCGCGCCGTCACCCGGGACGAGGCCGCCGCCAGCGTCGGCATCTCCCGGAAACTCGCCGCCTTCCACCTCGACAAGCTGGTCGACGCCGGCCTGCTGCGCGCCCGCTACGAAACGCCGGGCGGTACCCGCAAGGTCGGCAGGCAGCCGAAGGTGTACGAGCCCACCGGCGCCCAGATCACCGTGAACATCCCCGACCGGCGTCACGAGCTGCTGGCGGACCTGCTCCTGGACGCCGTCCTGACCGAGCGGGCCGACGAGAACGCCAC
>NZ_JBEXSH010000520.1:0-6419 GCF_040613555.1 Streptomyces sp. NPDC006265 | reverse complement strand
AGGCGTTCCACGTGTTCCCACAGCTCGGGCGAGGCGACGTTGATCACGAGTTCCGGGCGTTCCGCGAGATTGCGCACGGTGTGGCTCTCGCTGCCGAACCCCAGGACGAGGTGCTGCCCCAGGGCCCACGCGGAGGAGATCGGGGCGAGGTTGCAGGTGCCGTCGGCGTTCTCGGTGGTCAGCAGGACCACGGGCGTACCGAAGTAGAGAATGCTCGGCCTGATCACGAGGTGGGTGCGGGGCGTCATGGCTCGGGACGCTACGGGCGGGACGCTTCGACGCCCGCCGAAGCGTCGACCGGCGAGGCTGGCCCGGTGGCCGGTGTCGAGGCCCGGCGAGGGCGGTCCCGCCGCGCCCGGGCTTTCGGGTATCAGAACCGGTCGTGCTGCTGCGGCTGCCCGTACGTCTGGCCGCTCGGGCCGTTCGTGCTCTGGGTCTGCAGGTGATCCGCCTGCTCCTTGGTCACCTTCTGTTCCGCGCCGCAGAAGGTGCACTGCGTCAGGTACTTCGTCGAGATCGGGAACAGCGGGACGAAGAACAGGGTGAACTTCGTGACGCGCTTCCTGAGCGTGTGGGCGGCGGGGTTTCCGCACTGGCCGCACACCAGCGTCAGTATCGCCAGCTGGTACAGGTATCCCTTGGTGCCGAAGATGATCACGTGTCGGTCCTTCCGGTCGGATCTTCACCCAGTGTCCTGTATCGCGGGCATGTCGGGCGCGCGGGCCCCTCGTTCGTGTGGAGAGCCCGGCGGTGACTGGTCCACTCGGGTGACGGCGGACCGGGGGCCGTCAGGTGCGGCCGATGCGGTTCCGCGGTGACCTCGATCTCACCCAGACGCAGTCCGTGCCCACCGACGACCTGGGTTCCCTCGTCGTCCAGTCCTGGCGGGGCCACGACCCCCGACGGGAACGACATCCCCTATCTGCCGGCCTGCTCCCTCGGAAACGGTGCGAACGGTCCGGAGGGCACTGCGAAGGCCGTCGAGCAGTTGCTGCTGAGCGCCGGTCTCCCCCTGGGCGAGGGGCTCGTCCAGGCGGCCCAGCCTGCCGGTGAGCCTGCTCGTGGTGCCCGGGTCGGCCGTCCTCACCGTGCAGCACCTCAAGTCCCAGTTCGTCCCGCCGGAGACCTGGCTGGAGACGGTGGGCGAGCTCGGGTACGCCTACCTCATGTTCGTCACGCGTCCGTGGCCGGAGGGCGCCGAGCCCGATGACGCCGAGGCCCTCGCCGCCTTCACCCCGGACGAGGCCGCAGCGGCCTCGGCGGCGCGCGTCGTCCTGCCCGCCCGCAGCCTGCGCGGCTGGCGCGCGGAAGACAGCCCGGGCCGCGTGCGGTGGCCCGGGCTGTGGTGGTGTGCTCGTGGTCAGCCGGACAGGGCCGCCAGCACGACGGACTTTGCCTCCTCCTGGACCCGGCCGAGGTGGTCGGGGCCGACGAAGGACTCGGCGTAGATCTTGTAGACGTCCTCGGTGCCCGACGGACGGGCCGCGAACCAGGCGTTGTCCGTGGTCACCTTGATGCCGCCGATGGCCGCGCCGTTCCCGGGGGCCTCGGTGAGCACTGCTGTGACCGCGTCCCCGGCCAGTGTGTCCGCGCTGACCTGGGCCGGGGAGAGCTTGCCCAGGAGGGCCTTCTCCTCGCGGGTCGCGGGGGCGTCGATGCGGGCGTACGCCGGTTCGCCGAAGCGGGCGGTGAGCGCCGCGTAGTGCTCGGAGGGAGTTTTCCCGGTGACCGCCGTGATCTCGGAGGCGAGCAGCGCCAGGAGGATGCCGTCCTTGTCGGTGGTCCACACGGAACCGTCCCGGCGCAGGAAGGACGCCCCGGCGGACTCCTCCCCGCCGAAGCCGATGGTGCCGCCGGCCAGTCCGTCCACGAACCACTTGAAGCCGACGGGCACCTCGACCAGCTCGCGGCCCAGGTCGGCGGCGACCCGGTCGATCATGGCGGAGGAGACCAGCGTCTTACCGATGCCGGTGGTGGCCGGCCAGCGGTCGCGGTGAGCGTACAGGTAGGAGATGGCCACGGCCAGGTAGTGGTTCGGGTTCATCAGGCCCGCGTCCGGGGTGACGATGCCGTGCCGGTCGGCGTCGGCGTCGTTGCCGGTGGAGATCTGGAAGCGGTCGCGCTGCTCGATGAGCGAGGCCATCGCGTACGGCGACGAGCAGTCCATGCGGATCTTGCCGTCCCAGTCGAGCGTCATGAAACGCCAGGTGGGGTCGGTGTGCGGGTTGACCACGGTCAGGTCGAGGCCGTGCTGTTCGGCGATGCGGCCCCAGTAGGCCACCGACGCCCCGCCCAGGGGGTCGGCGCCGATCCTGATGCCGGCCGAGCGGATCGCGTCCAGGTCGAGCACGTCGGGCAGGTCGGCGACGTAGGTGCCGAGGAAGTCGTGGCGGCCGGTGGTGGGTGCGGCGAGGGCGCGGGCGTAGGAGACGCGTCGTACGTCCTTCAGGCCGCCCCGGATGATCTCGTTCGCCCGGTCCTGGATCCAGGAGGTCGCGCCGGAGGCGGCGGGGCCTCCGCTGGGCGGGTTGTACTTGAACCCGCCGTCGGCGGGCGGGTTGTGGGACGGCGTCACGACGACGCCGTCCGCGAGGCCGGTGGTGCGGCCGCGGTTGTGGGTGAGGATGGCGTGCGAGACGGCCGGGGTGGGCGTGTAGCCGTCCGTGTCGTCGATCAGCACGGTCACCTCGTTGGCGGCGAACACCTCCAGGGCGGTGACGCGCGCGGGCTCCGACAGGGCATGGGTGTCGGCGCCCAGGAAGAGGGGACCGTCGATGCCCTGGCCGTCGCGGTACTCACAGATGGCCTGACTGGTCGCGGCGATGTGGTCGTCGTTGAACGCGCCGGCCAGCGACGATCCGCGGTGGCCGGAGGTCCCGAACGTGACGCGCTGCCCCGGGTCGTCCAGGTCGGGGCGGAGCGCGTAGTACGCGGTGACCAGCCGAGCGACATCGACGAGATCTTCGGGTCCGGCCGGACTTCCCGCTCGCTCGTGCTGCATGGGCCCGCTCCTCCGCATGGGTTGATCCTTCGCTTGCGGTCACATCCTTCCTCGTCACAGTGGTGACGCGCGAGGGGGCACCCCGGTGAGGGGCGGATGTGCGCCGGCCACGCGAGAGGGAACGGCGGCACGGAACACGAGGAAGACGGCGCCACGGACCACCGGAACACCCGGTGGCGCGTCGCGCCGCCTGCTCCCCTCGTACCGGCACGTCCATCGCGCCGGCCGTGCTCAGATCCGCCCGCCGGTCAGGCGGGTGAGGGGACCGTGCGCGCCGCGTTCGGCACGGCGTCCGACGGCGTAGGACGCGGCGCTCAGGGCGGTCAGGCCGGCTCCGACGCCCGCGGCCACGAGCTTGCGGTGGGCGATTACCGTCCAGGCCGTCCTCGCCGTGGTCGCGACGTGACCCGAGGCCGTGACGACCGCCTGCCGTCCGACCTCGACGCCCTTGGCAGCCGTCTGTGCGGCCGACTTCGCCGTCTCTGCGGAGCGCTCCGCTCCGGACTTGGCAGCTGACGCGGCCTCACCGGCCTTGTCCGCGGCACCCTTCGCCGCCTGGGACGCGGGTGCGGTGGCCTTGTCCGCCGTGTGACGGGCCTTGGACTCCGCGGTCCGTACGGTGGTCGCCTTCTGATTCGTGCGCTTGTTCTCTTCAGTCATGGACACCGACTTGCCTCTGACTCCGGCCGCAAACACATTCGGTCGGGCACCGACCGGGCAGCGGCGTGCCTGAGCGGCTCATCGGAGGGGTAGGCGCATGACAGGCAAGTGACATCGCGACAGGAAGGAAGGTGCGTCATGGCCGGAATGCTGGATCGCATCAAGCAGTTCGCCCGGAGCCCGCAGGGGCGGCGGGCCGTGGACCAGGCGCGGCGGGCCGCGGCGGATCCCCGCAAGCGTGCCCAGGCCCAGCGTCTGCTCGGCAAGCTCAGGGGCCGCCACTGACCGGGACACCCGTTTCTCCCGGTATCCAACTCCTCCGCCGCACAGGTGTGTTCGTGCCCGGCTTGGGCACTTGGGTCGCACCACACACCTGAGAGGAGCTGGTTCGATGAGCAGGGCGGGGAACGGCAGGCGAGTCTGTGCCTCAGGCGTCGCCGGGGTGCTGGCGGGAACGGTGCTGGTCGGCTGCGGCGGCGACTCGGGCGACGGTACGCAGGGCACCTCGGCGAAGGCGAGCGCCGGCACCCGGGAGCAGGGTACGCGGGCGGTGCGCTCGGCCTACGACACGACGGCCGAGGAGGACACCGCCAAGGTGAAGCTGCGGGTGCAGACCTCGGCCCGGGGCGCGTCGCAGACGGCGAACGGGCAGGGTGCGGTGGACCTGGACGACGGCGACAGCGTCATGACCGTCACGGTGCAGGGGCAGCAGATCGAGCAACGCGTGATCGACCAGGTCCTCTACCAGAAGATGCCCAAGGGGCAGGCGCCGGGCGGCAAGCCCTGGATCAAGATCGACCTGAGGAAGGTCGCCGCACAGCAGGGCACGGACAACCAGTCCATGAGCGATCCGGCGCAGTCCGCGGCGTACGCCAAGGCGATCACCGACAAGGACGTGACCGAGAAGGGCTCGGCGACGGTCAACGGGGTGAAGACCACGCACTACCGCGTCTCGGTCGACGTCGCCGAGCTTCCCAACGGCGACACCCTGCGCAAGCAGGTCGGCGCGACCCTGCCGATGGACGTGTGGCTGGACGACGAGGGCCGGATGCGCCGTCAGCAGATCGACATGACCGTCAAGGCCCCGCAGGCGACGCAGCGGTCCTCCTCCGACGCCTCGTCCGGGCCCGAGAAGGTCACGGTGCGCACGGTCATGGACTTCACCGACTTCGGTACCGAGGTGGAGGCGGACGCGCCGCCGGCCGGGCAGGTCACCGACATGACCGGCAAGGCGCTGGAGCAGGGCAAGGGGCGGAGCTGACCCGAGGTCACCGCGCCGCACGGCCGCGGAGGCGTCGTACGAGGTCGTCCGCGGCCTGCGGCCACTCGGGACGATCGAAGGCGAAGCCCGCTTCGAGCAGGCGGCCGGGGACGACGCGGCGGCTCTTCAGCAGCAGTTCGGTGTCCGAGCGCAGGACGAACGCGCCGATCTCCGCCATCCAGCGGGTCGCGGGCAGGCCCACCGGGACACCCCCCGCGGCGCGCAGGGCGCGCATGAAGGCGCGTTGCGGCAGGGGCTCCGGTGCGGCGAGATTGACCGGGCCCTCGATGTCGTCCCGGGCGACGAGGAACTCGACGGCCCGGGCGAAGTCCCGGTCGTGGATCCACGACATGTACTGGGCGCCGCCGCCGACCGGGCCGCCGAGGCCGAGCCGGGCCAGCCGCAGCAGCACGTCGAAGACACCGCCGCGGTCCGGACTCATCACCATGGCGGCGCGCAGGGCCACGTTCCGCGTACGCGGGGTGCCGGCGCTCTCCTGTTCGCGTTCCCAGGCCTTGGCGATGTCGACGCTGTATCCCCAGTAGCCGGGGACGCCGGGTTCGGTGCCGCCGATCACGCCGGTGGATTCGTCGTTGGGCGCGTCGTGGCGGTGGGCGTAGACGGTCGCGGTGCTCATCTGGAGCCAGACCCGGGGCGGTCGGCCGGCTGCGGCGATCGCCTCGCCCACGACCTGCGCGGAGTGGACCCGCGAGTCCAACATCTGACGGAGGTTGGCGGGCGTGTAGCGGCAGTTCACGCTCCGGCCGGCCAGGTTGACCACGACGTCGCAGCCGTCGATCTCGGCCGCCCAGGGCCCCACGGTCTCCCCGTCCCAGTGCACTTCGCCGGGCCCCGCGGGGTGCCTGCTGAGTACCACGACGTCATGTCCCGCCGAGCTCAGCTCGCGCTTCAGGACCGTGCCGCCCTGCCCGGTGCCGCCGGGCATCACGAACTTCATGAAGGTCTCCCCCTCGATGTGTGAAAGCGACTCCAGCCGACTTTTGAACACGTTCAAAACAATGTCGAGACATGGGGCTCAACCTGCGCGGATGCGCCATCGGGCAAGATGGGGCACATGAGCGTAGTCAAGATCAACGTACTGACCGTGCCCGCCGAGCAGCGGGAGACGCTGGAGAAGCGGTTCGCCTCCCGTGCGCACGCCGTGGAGAACTCCGACGGGTTCGAGTGGTTCGAGCTGCTCCGGCCGGTGGAGGGCACCGACACCTACCTCGTCTACACGCGCTGGCGTGACGAGGCGTCGTTCCAGGCCTGGATGGAGGGGCCGATGAAGAGCGCGCACCAGGGCGGCGGCGAGGGTGGCGAACGGCCGAAGCCCGCGGCGAGCGGCTCCACGCTGTGGTCCTTCGAGGTGGTGCAGCAGGCCGGGCCGAAGGACTGACCGGCGCGACGCACGTGGTCCCCCAAGCAGTACGGCATGGGGGACCACGTGCGTGACGGCCTTGCCGGCGCTCAGCTGTGCCGGGAACGCGCGGGTAC
>NZ_JBEXSH010000519.1:0-6428 GCF_040613555.1 Streptomyces sp. NPDC006265 | reverse complement strand
GTGGCCGAGGAGTTCACCCGCCGGTTCGTCGAGAAGGCCACCGCCCTGCGGCAGGGCGACCCGCGTGACGAGGACACCGACATCGGGCCCAACATCCACCCCCGCCAGCTGGAGAAGATCGACGGTTTTGTACGGCGGGCCGTCGCGGCCGGGGCGCGGGCGGTCATCGGCGGGCAGTGCAGGGACGGGCAGTTCTACGCGCCGACGCTGCTCACCGATGTCGAGCAGGACTCGGAGATCGTGCAGGAGGAGGTCTTCGGGCCCGTCCTGACCCTCCAGACGTTCACCAGCGAGGACGAGGCCGTACGGCTCGCCAACGACACCCGATTCGGGCTGGCCGCAACGGTCGCGACCGGAGACCGGGAGCGGGCCGAGCGGGTCACGGCCCGGCTCGTCGCCGGCACCGTCTGGGTCAATTGCTTCTTCGTGCGCGACCTGCAGGCACCCTTCGGCGGCTCCCGGCAGTCCGGGGTCGGCCGCGAGGGCGGCACCTGGAGCTTCGACTTCTACTGCGACCTGAAGAACACCGTCACCGCCCCGAAGGGATGGGACCAGGACCATGGGTGAGATCGTCGGAGCCGGGCTGCTCGCCCACGTGCCCACCATCGTGCTGCCCGAGGCAGACCGGCTGGAGCTCAACGAGGGCAAGGAGATCACCCTCGTCACCGGGCTGCGGGAACTGCGCAGGGACGTCTTCGAGCGGGATGCCGCCAACGATTACGACACCGTCGTCGTCCTGGACTCGCACTGGGCGACCACCGTCGAGTTCGTCGTGACCGCGCAGGCGCGCAGGGCCGGGCTCTTCACCTCCGAGGAACTGCCGCGCGGCATGTGCAGGATGCCGTACGACTTCCCCGGCGATCCCGAACTCGCCCACAACGTGGCCGCGTTCGCCGACAAACACGGCACCTGGATCACGCCGATCGACGACGCGTACCTGCCGATCTACTACGCCACCCTCAACCTCTGGAAATACCTGGGGAAGGGGCTGCCCGACAAGCGGTGGGTCACCATCGGGGTCTGCCAGACGGGCGACATGGAGGACCATCTGCGGCTCGGGCGGGCGCTCGCCGACGGGATCGCCGCGACCCCCGGGCGGCGGGTGCTGCTCATCGCCTCCGGCGCCCTCTCGCACACCTTCTGGCCGCTGCGCGAACTGCGTGACCACGAGGCCAGCGACCCGGTGCACATCCGCACCCCCGAGGCCCGAGACGCCGACTACGAGCGCATCGCCTGGTTCAAGGAGGGCCGCCACGACAAGGTCCTCGACACGATGGACGCGTTCTGGCGGTACAAGCCCGAGGCGAAGTTCTTCCACTACCTGATGATGGCCGGCGCCCTCGGCGAGCAGGCCTGTGCCGCCAGGGCCCGCCAGTACGGCGCGTACGAGAACTCCGTCGGCACCGGCCAGGCCCACCTCTGGTTCGACCGCCCCGCCGGCGGCTGGACCGCAGACCGCACCACCGCGCAGGAGTCCACCCATGCCTGAGTACCGCCGCATCCTCCTCGACGGCGCCGCCGTCCAGGTCACCGTCGACGGTGACGAACTCGTCGCCGGGGACGGCCGCCGCGTCAAGACCGAGACGGCACAGCATCTGCCGCCGGTCGTGCCGTCCAAGGTCATCGCCGTCCACCTCAACCACCGCAGCCGGGTCGACGAGTTCCGGATCGGGCTTCCCGGCACCCCCACCTACTTCCACAAGCCGACCTCGTCCCTCAACGCCCACCGGGGCGCGATCGTGCGCCCCGAGGGCTGCAAGTGGCTCAACTACGAGGGCGAGGTCGCCATCGTCATCGGGAAGACCGCCCGCAACATCTCCTCGGAGGAAGCGGGCGAGTACATCGCCGGCTACACCGTCGCCAACGACTACGGCCTGCACGACTTCCGCGACACCGACGCCGGGTCGATGCTCCGGGTGAAGGGCTCCGACACCCTCTGCCCGCTCGGCCCCGGCCTGGTCACCGACTGGGACTTCCACGGCAAGCGGCTGCGGACGTACGTCAACGGAGAGGTGGTGCAGGACGGTTCGACCGACGAGATGACCTGGGACATGCACTACCTCGTCGCCGACATCGCCCGCACCATCACCCTGTACCCCGGGGACGTGCTGCTGTCCGGCACCCCCGCCAACTCGCGGCCCGTCCAGCCGGGCGACGTCGTGGAGGTGGAGGTCGAGGGGCTCGGGCGGCTCAGCAACCACATCGTCACCGGCCCGACCGCCATCCGCACGGACCTGGGTGCCCAGCCCACGGAATCGGAGGAGGTCCTCTCGACCGCCCTCGGTGGCGACTGGGAGTTCCGTGGTGTCCGGCCCCCGCGCCGCTGATGAAGTGGTACCCGGCCCCCGCGCCGCCGAGCGGGACGCCCCGGGTAGGGTCACGGGCATGACCGAGCCCGCCGGGGGCCGACCCCGCAAGCGCGTGAACTACGGCACGGGCCGTGAGGCCCTGCTGGAGGCCGCCGTGCGGGTCGTGGCCCGGGGCGGGCTGCGCAGGCTCACCTACCGGGCCGTCGCCGAGGAGGCCGGGGTCACCCACGGCCTGGTCGTGCACCACTTCGGCTCCCGTGACGCCCTGATCGAGGAGGCCGTGGCCCACGCCATCCGTTCCTCCCTGAGCAGCAGCGCCCTCGAACCGGGTACCGGCGAGGTCGCCGACTTCTCGGTGGGTCTCACGGACATGGTGGAGGCCGGGCCGGACCTCCAGGCGTTCCAGTACGAGCTGCTCCTGGAGTCCCGGCGCCGCCCCGAACTCCTGGCCCACCTGCGGTCCCTGTACGACGAGTACTTCGACGCGACCCGGCGCGAACTCACCCAGATGCTGCCCGGCCCGGTCGACGAGGGCCTGTCCCGGATGGTGTTCGCCACGCTGGAGGGACTCGTCCTGCACCAGCTGGTCTTCGGCGAGCGCGAGATCATCGACGAGGCCCTGGACGAGCTGCGCTCGGTGCTGCGACTGCTCGCCGAGCGGCGCGGCGACGAGGCCTGACCCGCTTCGGCCCTCGCCGGCCGCGCAGCGCCGCAATTCCTCGTCCCTCACCCCTTGCCAAACGGATAGTTCCGCCCCACGATGAGGCAACTCGTTTGGCCTGAAACGACCCTTCCTCCCCTCTGGCAGGTGATCCGAGTGGACAGTCAGACGGTCTCCCGGCACGCGGCGAAACCGGAAGCGCCCACCGCAGGCACGCTCAAGCCCAACGCCCTCGGCGTCGTGGGCATCCTCTTCTTCGTCCTGTCCGCCCAGGCCCCGCTGACCGGCATCGCCGGCGCGGCCCCCATCGCCGTGGCCCTCGGCAACGGCCCCGGCGTGCCCGCCGCATACCTGGTGGCGGGCCTGGTGATCCTGCTGTTCTCGGTGGGCTTCGTCGCCATGGGCCGCCACGTCGTGGACGCGGGCGCCTTCTACACGTACATCGGCAAGGGTCTGGGCCGCACCACCGGCACCGGCAGCGCGGGCCTCGCGCTCTTCGCCTACTGCACCATCCAGGCCGCGATGTACGGCCTCTACGGCGCCATCGTGAGCGGCCTGGTCGCGAGCCACACCGGCCTCGACCTGCCGTGGTGGGTCTGGACGCTGGCCACGATGGCCGTCGTGCAGGCGCTCGGCGCGGCCGGCGTCGAGATGGGCGCCAAGGTCCTCGCCGTCTTCGTCCTCGCGGAGTTCAGCATCCTGGCGGTCTTCGCCCTGGTCACGCTCTTCAAGGGCGGCGGACCCGAGGGGCTCGGCCTCGCCGACAGCTTCTCGCCGTCCGCCGCCCTGGGCGGCGCCCCGGGCGTGGCCGTGATGTTCGCCGTGGCCTCCATGTTCGGCTTCGAGGCCACCGCCATCTACGGTGAGGAGGCCCGCGAACCCAAGAAGACCGTGCCGCGGGCCACGTATCTCGCGGTCGTCGTCGTCACCGGCTTCTTCGCGCTGGTCTCGTGGATGCTCATCTCCTCCTACGGCGCCTCCAAGGCCACCGCGGCCGCGGGCAAGGCCCTGGAGGGCGGCGACGGCGCCGGGTTCGTCTTCGCGCCCATCGCGGCCGACTTCGGCGGCTGGGTGGGTGACGTGCTGCCCGTCCTGCTCGCCACGTCCCTCTTCGCCGGCATCCTCACCTTCCACAACTCGGCCAACCGCTACCTGTTCTCCCTCGGCCGTGACCGGCTGCTGCCCATACGGCTGTGCCGGCTCAACCGCCGTCACGCGCCCTGGACCGCCGGGTGCGTCCAGACGGTCCTGGCCGTCCTCCTGGTGGTGCCCTTCGCTCTGGCCGGCAAGGACCCGGTGCTGACGCTGTTCTCCTGGTTCAGCGGCGTCGCCGTCCTGGCGATGATGCTGCTGTACCTGCTGACCTCGGTGTCGGTCGTCGTCTTCTTCCGCCGGGCCCGCCTCGACGCCCGCCTCTGGAACACGCTGATCGCACCCGCCCTGGGCGCGCTCGGCATCGCGGGCGCGATCTGGCTCATCCTGGCCAACTTCACCACCCTCATCGGCGGCGAACGCACCACCGCCCTGTGGCTCACCCTCTCCGTCCCGGTCGTCATGGCCCTCGGCCTCGTCGCCGCACGGGTGCGGGGCCGGACCGTGGCGCCCGCCGACGGCTGACCCGCACGCGCTGCAGTCCGCGGACAGCCGCATCCATGTCGTTTGAGATCAAAGGAGGTCCTCATGCCGGTCGTCCCCCACGACGAGTGGCTGCGCCGCGCCAAGGCGTTCCAGCTCTCCGGTGGCCATCACATCGACGGCGCCGAGGAGGCCGGGGCAGGGGCGACGTTCCCGGTCGTCTCCCCGCGGGACGGCCGGGTCGTCGCCGAGGTCGCGGACGGCGGCGCGGCCGAGGTGGACGCGGCCGTCGCCGCCGCCCGGCGGGCCTTCGACAGCGGCCCGTGGCCGCGTCTGGCACCCGCCGAGCGCGGCCGGGCCCTGCTCCGCCTCGCCGACCTGCTCGAAGAGCGGCGCGAGGAACTCGCCCTCACGGTCAGCCTGGAGATGGGCAAACCGATCTCGGACGCGTACGGCATCGAACTGCGCGCCGTCATCGGCACCTTCCGCTGGTACGGCCAGCTCGCGGACAAGCTCACCGACGAGTCCCCGCACACCGCCCCGGACGCCCTCGCCCTGGTCACCAGGGAACCCGCCGGGGTGGTCGGGGCGGTGGTCCCGTGGAACTTCCCGCTGACCCTGGCCGGCTGGAAGGTCGCCCCGGCCCGCGCGGCCGGCTGCACGGTCGTCCTCAAGCCCTCGGAGAACTCCCCGCTCTCCGCCCTGCTTCTCGGCCGCCTCGCCACCGAGGCCGGCCTCCCACCGGGCGTCCTCAACGTCGTCGCCGGCGACGGCCCGACGGCGGGCAGCGCCCTCGGCCTTCACCCGGACGTCGACGTCCTGGCGTTCACCGGCTCCACCGCGGTCGGCCGCCACTTCCTGCGCTACGCAGCCGACTCCAACCTCAAGCGCGTCTGGCTGGAACTCGGCGGCAAGTCGCCCAACATCGTCCTGCCCGACGCCCCGGACCTCGAGCAGGCCGCCGCCACCGCCGCCTGGGGCATCTTCTTCAACCAGGGCGAGATGTGCACGGCGCCCTCCCGGCTCCTCGTGCACTCCTCGATCGCCGAGCGGGTCACCGAGGCCGTGGTCCGACGGGCCCGCGAACTGAAGGTCGGCGACCCGCTCGACCCGGAGACGGAGATGGGCGCCCTCGTCGGCCGCGCGCACCTGGACCGGGTGGCCGGGCACATCCGCCACGGCCTCGACGAGGGCGCCCGGCTGCGCACCGGCGGCCACCGCCTCCTCGCCGAGACGGGCGGCACGTATCTGGAGCCGACCGTCTTCGACCGCGTCGAGCCGGGCTCGCGACTGGCGCGGGAGGAGATCTTCGGCCCCGTCCTGTCCGTGCTCGCCTTCGACCACCTCGACGAGGCCGTCCGGCTGGCCAACGCCACCGAGTACGGCCTCGCCGCCGGCCTGTGGACCTCCGACCTGTCCACGGCCCACCGGGTCTCGCGCGCCCTGAAGGCCGGAACGGTCTGGGTCAACTGCTACGAGGAGGGCGACCTGACCGTGCCGTTCGGCGGCATGAAGCAGTCGGGCAACGGCCGCGACAAGTCCGCCCACGCCCTGGAGAAGTACACCGATCTCAAGACCACCTGGATCCAGCTGTGACCCGCCCCCTGATAGCGGTCCCCGCCCGCTTCTCGGCCACGACCTCCGCCCTCCGGTACGCCGCCGAGGTCAACGCCCGCGCCCTGATCGAGGCCGTCTGGCGGGCCGGCGGCGAACCGGCGAGCATCCACCCGGCGGACACCGGCACCGCCGCCCGGCTCGCCCGCTTCGACGGCGTCCTGCTCCCCGGCGGCGGCGACCTCGCCCCCTCCCGCTACGGCGCCGCCGACACCCACGACACCGTCTACGACGTCGACACCCTCCAGGACGTCTTCGACCTCGACATC
>NZ_JBEXSH010000518.1:0-6434 GCF_040613555.1 Streptomyces sp. NPDC006265 | reverse complement strand
CCGCACGATCGCCCTGGCGCATCGCAGCGACGTGGCTCCGCCCCGGGCCGCCCGTGAGTTGCAGCGGATGCTGCTCGAGCGGTGACACGGCCCGTCCCTCCGGAGGTCTCGGCGACCGCCGGCCGACGCCCGTGACTCCTCACGCGGCGCCTCGCCGCAGCGGACGCGGCTACCCCGCCGGGAGACGGCCGCCGGCCGGCCGGTGGGAGGACGCCAGGCGCAGGAGTTCGTCGACCGGCCACTGGTCGTAGGCGTGCCCACCGTACTTGGCCGCGAGGATCCGGCCGTCGGAGCCGATCAGGAAGTCGGCGGGCAGGCCGAGCCTGCCGCCGGGCTGGTGGGTCGCGGGGAGCCGCTCACGGCCGCGGAGGACCTCCCATCCGCCGCGCAGCACCGCCCCGACGACCGGCCCCCATGCGCGCGGACTGAGCAACGCCCGGGGAGCCGACTCGACGCCGAACTCGGTGTACAGCCGCTTGCCGGGGTCGGCGACGACCGCGAAGGGCAGGTCGGCGGTGTGCCGGAGCAGTTCCTCGGCGGGCGAGTGGAAGACCACGACCTCCCGGATTCCGGCGGCCTCGATCTCCGTGTGCCTGCGGACCACCGACCGCAGGTGCAGATGACACACGGGGCACCCGGCGAACCGCCGGAACTGGAGGTGCAGCAGGCGCTCGGGGTCGGGGACGCCGACGAGGCCGCCCGAGACGGTGTCGATCCGGCGTTCGGTGACGGTGGAGCCGGGCCGTAATGGCCGTGCGGGCCTGCGCATCAGCATGAGCGCTCCTTCGTAGGTGTACGGTGTACCCCTACGAAGGATAGGCGTATGCCGTACACCTAACAAGGTAGGCGTATGGCGTACGCTCATGGGCGTCATGCCACGTCCCCGCTCACTCAGCCACGTCCAGCTGGCCTCGGCCGCCCTCGCCGTGATCGACCGCGACGGGCTCGCCGGACTGTCCATGCGCTCGGTCGCGAAGGAACTCGGCATGAGCACCATGGCGCTCTACCGGTATGTCGACGACCGCGAAGAGCTGGAAAGACGGGTCGTCGACCTCGTGCTCGACACCGTGGACACCGAAGCGCCCGGACCCGGAGGCCACTGGCACGAACGCATCGAGGTGCTGGTGCGGCGGCTGCGGGACGCCATGGCGGCCCATCCGGAGATCGTGCCCCTGACCGTCGCCCACCGGCACCGGTCGCTCGCCGGGCTGCGCTGGTCGGAGTCCGTGCTCGGCGTGCTCACGCAGGCCGGATTCGACGGCACCCAGCGGGTGGTCGCGCTGCGGGGCCTGCTCGGCTATGTCATCGGCGCCATCCAGCTGGAGCACCTCGGGCCCCTGTCCGGCGAGGGCACGGTCGCCATCACCGAGCTGCCTCCCGACGCCTTCCCCTACATGACCGAGACCGCCCGGCACGCCCGGAAGGTCAGTGCCGACCGGGAGTTCCTGGGCGGTCTCGCGCTGCTGCTGCGCGGGCTGGGTACCTGACCCGGCCGCGCACAGCGCCCGGGGCGTCAGCCCGTCGCGTCCGCCAGGGCCAGCTGGTGCAGGCGCTCCGGCGGGCCCGGCCTGGCGTAGTACCAGCCCTGGGCCGTGTCGCAGCCGAGTATGCGGAGTTGTTCGGCCTGGGCTCCCGTCTCCACGCCCTCCACCGTCACGGCCAGGTCCAGGCTGTGGGCCAGGGAGACGATGCCCTCGACGATCTTGAGGTCGACGGGGTCCGCCGGGAACTGCTGCATGCTCTGGGTGAAGGACCGGTCCAGCTTCAGGATGCTGACCGGCAGCCGGCGCAGGTTGGCGAGGTTGGAGTAGCCCGTCCCGAAGTCGTCCAGGGCGATGTCGACACCCATCTCCGCCAGTCGCCGCAACGGCTTCAGCAGATCGTCGTCCGCCCCGATCAGCGCCGACTCCGTGACCTCCAGGCACAGCGCGTCCGGCTCGACGCCCGTACGCTCGAGGATGTCGACCGTGTCCTGGACCAGACCGGGATGCGTCAACTGGCACGGCGACAGGTTCACGTTGATCCGCAACGGCCCCACCGCCTTGACGCCGCCCTGCAGTTCCCGCCACTCGCGGGCCTGGCGCACCGACTGCTCCAGCACCCACCGCCCGAGCGGCACGATCAGCCCCGTGTGCTCCGCGAGCGGGATGAACCGGTCCGGCCCGAGCACGCCGTGCTGCGGGTGCAGCCAGCGCACCAGGGCCTCGGCTCCCCGGACGCTTCCGTCGCCGAGGTGCACCAGCGGCTGGTACTCGATGAAGAACTCGCCGCGCTCCAGCGCCGTCGGCAGCGCGGTGGTCAGCCCGTGCCGCGTGATGGCCCGGGCGTCCGCCTCCGCGTCGGCCAGTTCGAAGCGGTTGCCGCCCGCCGACTTGGCCCGGTACATGGTGATGTCCGCGCTGCGCAGCACCTCCGCCGGGCTGCGTTCCCCGGCCGGACCCTCGACGATGCCGATGCTGCCGCGCACGGTCAGCTCCCGGCCGTCGACGCTGATCGGCGCGAGCAGCGCGTTCATGATGCGCCCGGCGAGTTCGTCGACCTCGTGCTGGGTGTCGGGCCCGGTGGTGAGGGCCACGAACTCGTCGCCGCCGAGCCGCGCGACCATCTCGCCGGGCGCCGTGGCGCAGGACTGCAGCCGGTCGGCGACCTCCACCAGCAGCCGGTCGCCGGCCGCGTGGCCGAGGCTGTCGTTGACGGTCTTGAAGCCGTCGAGATCCAGGTAACACAGCCCGAACCGCTGGCCTTCCCCGGCGCCCAGGGCCTTCTCCAGGCGCTCGAAGAAGAACGTGCGATTGGGCAGCCCGGTCAGCGCGTCGTGCGTGGCCTCGTAGCGCAGCCGCAGGTTGAGCAGCCGCCGCTCGGTGGTGTCCTCCATGAGGGCGAGCTGGTACTGCGGATCGCCGTCGGCGTCGCGCAGCAGGGAGACCGTCAGGTTGGTCCACAGGACGGTTCCGTCAGGCCGGTAGAACGCCTTCTCCAGGTGGTAGTGCTCCCGCTCGCCCTGTACGAGTTCGTCGTAGAGCCGCCAGGTCTGCGGAGCGTCGTCGGGGTGGGTCCACTGCCGGACGTTGCGGCTGCGCAGCGTCGTCTCGGAGACCCCGAACATGCGCAGCAGCGCGCCGTTGACCTGCAGTATGTTGCCCTCGAGGTCGGCCATGCCGATGCCTATGGCAGCGCCCTCGAAGACGGCGCGGAACCGCGCCTCGCTCGCGTGCAGGGCCTGCGCCACCACGCCCTGCGCCTGGAGGGCGGCCTGGGCGATCGCCTCCTGCTCGGCCAGGGTCCGCTCGCGCAGCGTCCGCGCGAAACCGGCTGCCATCGCGTGCTGCAACCGCGCGCACCGGGCCCGCAGATCCTCCTGGTCGCCGTCGCGGCCGCAGTACAGGACCAGGTAGGCGTCGACGCAGTCCAGCGTGCGGCTGAGCGCCTCCGGGTCGGTGCAGTGCGCGTCCACCAGGGCGGCGCCGACCGCCCGGCCCGCGTCGGAGTCGAAGGTCCGGGCCAGCAGCGCCTCGCTCAGCCGCCGGGCCAGGGGCAGCAGTTGTGCCTCGAACTCGGGGCGGGTGGACGACGTCGAGGTCACCGGGAAGACGGCCCGGCTCCAGATCGTCGCGAACCGGCGCAGTCTGTCCTCCGGCCCGTCCGGTTCCGCGGTCACGCCGTACGCCCCACGCCCGCGAACCCGGAGAACGCGTACGGATCCTCGTCCTCCGATGTGGTGTCGGGGCGCCAGTGCGGCATCGCCACCAGTCCGGGTTCCACCATGTCGTACCCCTCGAAGAACCGCGCGATCTCCTCGCGCGAGCGCATGATCAGCGGGTTGCGGATGTCCTCGTACACGTCCACCGCACCCCCGGCCCGCTCCGACGGCAGCGGGATCCCTTCGTAGGAGGCGTGGGTGAGCACGAGCAGGCTGCCGGGCGCGAGCGCCTCACGCAGTTCGGCCACGGCCCTGTACGGGTCGTCCTCGTCTTCTACGAAGTGCAGTATGGCAACGAGGAGCAGCGCCACTGGCTGAGTCAGGTCGATCAGCCGCTCCACCTCGGGGCTGCGCAGGATCTCCTGGGGCTTGCGCAGGTCCGCTGCGACGACTCCCGCGTCGTCGTTGCCCTCCAGGACCGCCTGGCTGTGCGCCACGGCCACCGGGTCGTGGTCGACGTACACCACGCGCGCACCGGGGCTGGCGGCCTGCGCCACCTCGTGCACATTGCCGAAGGTGGGGATGCCGGAGCCGACGTCCAGGAACTGGGAGACGCCCTGGTCGGCCGCGTAGCGCACGGCGCGGCGCATGAACGCGCGGTTCGCCTGCATGACTTTGGGGAGTCCCGGCATGAACTCCATGGCCCGGCGGGCCGCTTCCCGGTCGACCTCGAAGTTGTGCGATCCGCCCAGGTAGTAGTCGTACATCCGGGAAACGCTGGGCACCGAGATGTCGATGCTCCGTGGGGCCCAGGCGGGACGCTCCATCTATCTCTCCAAGGCGTAGGCGATCCGGTGTTCGAGCAGAGGCTACTGATCGCCCGCCAATGGAGCGACCCGAAACGGAAATTGACCATCCGTTCCCGGTCACTGCCTGCGGCACGTGCCGAATTGATACCCCTCCCCATGCCCTTCGAACGTGTGACGAACAGTGCCCGAGGCATTCCGGAGAGTTCCGGTGGGGAAGGAGAAAAGTGTCAGCAATTCGATGAGTTCAGGTGAAGCACGGCAAAACGGTCCACCCCTCCGTGGAACACGGAGGGGTGGACCGGGTCTGCGCTTCGGGTGGACGAGACGATCAACCCTGGGGAGGTTCCGCTACTTCTCCGAGGCGCCGACCGGCTTTCCGTCGGGGCGGATGGCGTACCAGGTGCCGCCGACGCCCTGGCCGTTGGTGTCACCGGCCTTCTTGTCGCCCGCGAAGGTGTAGATCGGGATGCAGTCGATGGTCTGCTGCTTGACGCCGTCAGGGCGGTCGAAGACGACGTAGCCGCGGTTGGGCGTGGACCCCTGAAGGTCGATCCCCTTGGTGTCCTTCTCGTCGACCGGTGCGATGACCGGCCACTTCTCCAGGCAGTCCCCCGTGCACGCGGTCTTCATCGGCCACTGCGAGTCCTTCATGAACCGGTAGACCGTCATGCCGTTCTTGTCGATGACGATCTCACCCAGCTTGGGGTCGTTGCGGGTGGACAGCCCGGGCAGCGCCTGGGCCTCCTGACCGCCGGCCGCACCCCCTTGCGCCTTCTTGCCGTCGGGGGCGAGCGCGTACCACTTGCCGCCCACGCCCTGGCCCTTGACGTCACCGGCGTTGACGTCCTTGGCATAGCGGTAGGCGGGCCAGCCGCCGACCGTGAGCTGCTTGGTGCCGTCCGCCCGGGTGACCGTGCCGAGCAGCGCCTTGTCGATGCCCTCGCCGGCCTCGGCGTCGTCGGCGGGGACCGGCGGCCAGGTCTTGGCGCAGTCGCCGTCGCAGTTCGTCTTGGGCGGCTCGGCCGTGTCCTGGTCGAACCGGTACAGGGTGAGGCCGAGACTGTCGGTGACCACCTTGCCGACCTTTTCGGCGGTGGAGACCGACAGCTTGCCGGCGGGGCTGGACGGGCTGGAGGCGCTCGGCGCGGACGGCTGGCCGGTGACGGTGCCGCCCGCCGCACCGGCGGTGCCCGAGCCGATGCTTCCGTAATCCCCGGGCGCGGCCGTGGCGCCCACGTTCTGGCTGGCCGCCGGTGGGCTGTCCTGACCGCACGCCGTCGTCAGCGCCAGGACCGCCGCGGCGCTCGCCACGAGTGAGGCGCTCCGCCAGGAGGTCTTCATCGTCAACTCCCCATAATCGCAAGGGTGTTGCAGCGCCCTGCTGCGCCGCCGCACGGTCATGAGTACGCACGGGGGCGGCGGTTGTGTTCAACCGTCGGCCAAATTTCTTTCCGGAACCTGCGACGAACCCCTCGGAACGTCGTACGCATGTACGTAGCGAGCACCCTGCGGGTGATCGCTGATCAAACCGGCGATACCCGGATACCCCCCTTTCGGGGCAATCCCCTTGCACCCGGGCCCGTGCAGGCGGCACAGGGCTCATGATCTTCGTCGTGCATGGACCCCTCTCGACTCAATCCGCCCTTGTGGCACGGGTCTTGGCGGCGGCGACGCTGACCTGGGCCCTCGTCGGCGCACCGGCCGGGGTCGCGGTGGCCGACGCCTGCGCGTACGCCTCGACGGGGCCGGACGGCACCGAGGCGGTGGCGTACGCCGGAAGCAAGAAGACCTGGCCGTGCCCCACACCCACGCCGAGCCCCTCCCCCACGCCGACCCCGACTCCGCCGCCGCCGAAACCGACACCCCCGCCCAAGCCGACGCCGGTGGCGCCGCCCCCCGCCCACAAGCGCGCGGGCCCGGGGCGCAGCCCGGGGCGGGGGGGGGGGCCCCCCCCCCCCCGCCCCCCCGCCCCCGCCCCCCCCCCC
>NZ_JBEXSH010000517.1:0-6439 GCF_040613555.1 Streptomyces sp. NPDC006265 | reverse complement strand
GGCAGCGCGTTGACGTCGAGGGCCAGCTTCAGCAGCAGGTCCGCGATCAGCGGGTTGCGGCGACCTGGCGGGCCAACTGGTCACCGTCGTCTACCTGGTCCTGGACCAGGACAGGGACGAAATCACTCTGTGCTCGGCGGGGCACCTGCCCGTCATCGCCCTGCCGCCCGACGGGCCCGCCTGCCGGCTGGGGGCACCGGTCGGCGTGCCGCTGGGCGTCAACGACGCGGCGTACGTGGTGCCCTTCGAGGAAGCGACCCTGCCGCTGCCGCCGGGCAGTGCCCTCGTGCTCTACACGGACGGGCTGGTGGAGAGGCCCGGCACGGACATCGAGGCCCAGGTCGACGTCCTGACCCACACCGTCGACGTGGCGCTCAAGGGTGCCCGGGTGGACGACCCCGGCACCCTCGACCGTGCGGCGGACTGCCTGATCAAGACCCTGATCGCGGACGCGGACGCCTCTGACGACGACGTGACACTGCTTCTGCTCGGCGTCCCCGGCCCACAGGGGAACGGGACCCGGTCCTGACCGGCACCCGCCGCGGAGGACGGGACCCGGGCCTGGCCCGCCGCGGATGCGCCTCCGGCGACCGTCCGGCGCGAGCGCGGTCTCTGTCACGGTCCGGGCACGCATCGCGCCTCCTTCCGGCCACGCGGCCGGCGAGTGCGTGACGGCCGCGGGGGAGCGGCCGCCGTGGGGCGATGCAAGTGATCAGCACACGGCAACACGGCGGGGCGGCCGGACAGAGCGTCCCAGACCTTCGAGCGCGGCGGTGCCATCCAGTACACGCTCACCGTCGGCCACACCTTCCAGAACCTCGGCTGCCACTGGACGGTGCAGGCCACCACAATCCCGGCCGCCGCGGGCGGCGGCGCCTCGCAGCAGCCCCCTGACCAGGGGATGCGACCTGAGATGACCGTCCACGACGACCACCGCACACCCGCGCCGACCGACGAACGGACCGAGGTGCCGGATTCCCTGGACGAGCGGACTAAGGTGCTGGACCCCGCCGATGAGCGGAACCAGGTGCTGGACCCCGCCGGGGGGCTGACCGAAGTGCTCGGACCTTTTCCTGAGGGCGCCGCTCCCCTGTCCGCCTTGATCCCGGGCGACGGGCCCGGCCCGGAGGACACGGAGTACAGCGCCACCGTGCTCGCCGGCCACAGGATTGAGCAGGCCCGACCGGACGAGGCCACGGGTGGGCAGGCGGTGCAGGAGCCGGGCCCCGCGATCCCGACGCCCCCCAGCCGGGTCGAGGGGCCGTGCTGCGTTTCGGCCCGGACGTGACCGCCGCCCACCACCGCACCCACCGGACCCCGGTCACCACCCACTTCACGTACGAATGCCCCTCACGGGTCACCGCGCCTGGGCTCCGCCTCCTCCGACTGGTCACCCCTCTATGCCTCGGATCGGTACATTTGTACCCGAGGGGGTATCGAGGGGAGGGGACGGGAGGACACACCGACACCAGGCGCGCCGCCGGCCGCGCCCGTTGCAGGAACCTCGCAGGCGAGGACCATATGATCGATCTGAGTGCGGAGACCGTGACCACGTTCCTCGTGTACGTGGCGGCCATGATCGGAACCGGTGTCTGGGCCTACACCCGCACTCACACCTTCACCGACTTCGCCCTGGGCGGCCGCAGGCTCAGCGCACCCGTCGCCGCACTGTCCGCTGGGGCCAGTGACATGTCCGGCTGGCTGCTCCTCGCGCTGCCCGGAGCGGTCTACGCGGCCGGTGTCGGCGCCGGCTGGATCGCCGTCGGCCTGGTGATCGGCACCTACCTCAACTGGCTGTTCGTCGCGCCCCGGCTGCGCACCTACACCGAGCGGGCCGACAACGCCGTGAGCCTGTCCGCCTACCTGGAGGAGCGGTTCGAGGACCGCACCCGGATGCTCCGGCTGGTGTCCGCCGCCGTGACCCTGGCGTTCTTCACGGTCTACGTGGCCAGCGGCTTCGTAGCCGGCGGGTTGCTGTTCGAGCAGGTCTTCGACGTCCGGTTCGGTGTCGGAGTGACCCTGACCGCCCTGGTCATCGGCGTCTACGCGTGCCTGGGCGGGTTCCTCGCGGTGAGCCTGACGCACGTGATGCAGGCCACCCTGATGTTCCTCGCCCTGCTCGTGATCCCGCTGACCGGCGTCGCGGTGCTCGGCGGCTTCGGCGCTCTGGGCGACACCCTCAAGAGCACCTCCCCGGGGCTGCTCGACCTGGGGACCAGAGTGGGCTACGCGGACGGCCGGTGGTCGGACCACGGGTCCCTCGGTGCCGTGGCGACGGTCTCGCTGCTCGCCTGGGGCCTCGGCTACTTCGGTCAGCCCCACATCCTCGCCCGCTTCATGGGCATCCGCAGCACCCGCGCCATCCCCGCGGCCCGCCGTATCGGAACGGCCTGGGCCGGTGTCGTGCTCGCCGGCGCCACACTCGTCGGCCTGGTGGGGATCGGGCGGATCCGAACGCCGCTCGGCCGCCCGGACACGGTGTACATCACCCTCGCGGAGACCCTCTTCACCCCCTGGGTCGCCGGTCTGATGCTGATCGCCGTCCTGGCGGCCATCATCTCGACCGCGGACAGCCAGCTTCTCGTGTCGTCCACCGCCCTCACCGAGGACTTCTACCGCGCGTTCCTCCACCGGCGGGCCGGGGACAAAGTGCTCGTGCGGGTGGGTCGCGCCGCCGTCGTGCTGGTGATCCTCGTGGCGTTCGTGATCGCGCTCAGGGGCGGCGGCCTGCTCGACATCGTCTCCCACGCCTGGGCGGGCTTCGGAGCGGCCTTCGGGCCGGTGGTCCTCCTCTCGCTGTACTGGCCGCGTATGACCTGGGCGGGGGCCATGGCCGGAATCGTGTCGGGCGCGGCCACGGTGCTGTTCTGGGGCCACATCAATCCCCTGCTCGGGCCCCTGGAGTCGGGCATCTACGAGATGGTCCCGGGCGTCCTCGTCGCCACGGCCGCCGCACTGGTCTTCGGCCGGTTCGTCGGCAGGCCGCCGAAGCGGGCCTTCTGGCGTATGCCGGGTGGCGCGGTGAGCCAGTTGACGAACACCGCTCTTCTCAGCCACGCGCCCGTCGGCATGGCCGTCCTGGACACCGACCTGCGCTACGTCTGGGTGAACGAGTCGCTGGACCGCCTCGTCCCCATCGAAGAGCGACTGGGGCGGCAGGTGCGGGACGTGCTGGCGGGGCCGCAGGCCGAGGCCTTCGAGGAGCAGATGCGCAAGGTCCTCGCGACCGGGGAGCCGGTGCTGGACTACGAGTACCGGGGCCCGGGCCGGACCGAGCCCGACCGGATCCGCGCATGCTCCGTCTCCTTCTTCGGCATGAAGGACCGCAAGGGCCGGCTCGTGGGAATCTCCTACCTCGTCGTCGATGTCACCGAGCGCTGGCGGGCCCAGGAACGCCTGGCACTGCTGAACGACGCGGGCACCCGCATCGGCAGCACGCTGGAGGTGACGCGGACCGCGCAGGAACTGGCGGACGAGGCGGTGCCCGCCGTCGCCGAGTTCGTCGCCGTCGACCTGCTGGACTCGGTCATGAGGGGCGAGGAGCCCGCCCCCGGACCAGTGGACCTGACGCCCGTCATCCGCCGCGCCGGCCAGCAGTCGGTGCGCGAGGGCTGTCCGGAGGCGACCCTGGCCGTGGGGGAGGCCGTCCGGCGCGCCCCGCTGTCGCCGGTCACCCGGAGCCTGCTGGAGAGCCGGACCCGGGTGGAGAAGGTCCTGGACCTCTCCCACAGCGCCTGGGTCACCGAGGACGAGTCACTGGGCCGGTCCCTGCGCGACTTCGGCTTCCGCTCGCTGATCGTGGTTCCGGTGCGGGCGCGCGGCGTCACACTGGGAGTGGCGACGTTCGCCCGTACCGCCCGCACGGGCCTCTTCGAGGACGACGACGTGCGTCTGGCCGAGGAGCTCGTCTCCCGTGCGGCCGTGTGCGTCGACAACGCGCGCCGCTTCACCCGCGAGCGCGCCGCGGCCCGTTCCATGCAGCGCTACCTGCTGCCGCAGGACCTCCAGGGCGGATCCGCCCTGGAGGTCGCCTCCTGGTACCTGCCCGCGGACGCGCCGAGCGGCGTGGGCGGCGACTGGTTCGACGTGATCCCCCTTTCCGGAGCCAGGGTCGCGCTGGTCGTGGGGGACGTCGTCGGCCACGGCATAAACGCGGCGGCCACCATGGGGCGGCTGCGCACCGCGGTCCGCACGCTCGCCGATCTGGACCTCCCCCCGGCCGAACTGCTGGCGCATCTCGACGACCTCGTCATCGGTCATCTGGGGGCCTACGACAGCAAGGAGCCGGCGACGGCGGGCGACGAGAGCGCGGGCGCCGCCTTCCTCGGGGCCACCTGCCTGTACGCCGTGTACGACCCGGTCGCCAGAGCCTGCACGCTGGCCCGCGCCGGTCATCTCCCGCCCATGATCGTCCGGCCGGACGGCCGCGCCGAGATCCTCGGCCTGCCCGCCGGGCCGCCCCTCGGGCTCGGCTACCTGCCCTTCGAGTCCGCCGAGGTGGAGCTGGCCGAGGGTACCCTCCTCGCCCTCTTCACGGACGGCCTCATCGAGACCTACGACCGGGACGTCGACGCGGGGCTCTCCCGGCTGAGCGAGGCCCTCGCGGTGCGCGGCTCCGACGACCTGCGGGAAATCGGCCTGGGCGCGGTCGACGCCCTCCTGACGGGCCCGCCGTCCGACGACGTGGCCCTGCTCCTGGCCCGCACCAGGGCCCTCGCCCCGGACCAGGTCGTCTCCTGGAACCTGCCCCGCGATCCGGCCGCGGTCGCACGCGCGCGCGGCCTCGTCGGCGAGCAGCTGGAGGCGTGGGCTCTGCCCGACCTGGCCTTCACCACGGAGCTCATCGTCAGCGAACTGGTCACCAACGCCATCCGCCATGCGACCGGCCCGGTCGGGCTGCGCCTGATCCGGGACCGCGCCCTGATGTGCGAGGTCTCCGACGGGGCCAGCACCTCTCCCCGCCTGCGCCACGCCCGGACCACCGACGAGGGAGGCCGGGGGCTGCTCATCGTGGCCCAGATCGCCCAGCGGTGGGGCACCCGCTACACGACGACCGGCAAGGTCATCTGGACCGAGCAGGCGCTCCCCGCTGCGCCGTGCGAGTGAGAGCGGGGCGCCCGTGTCCCGCCGGCGGGGGCCGGAGCCGCGCTCAACGGCTCGCGGCACTCGTGGCCGCCGGCCCGCTGCGCGAGACGACGCGCGTCCCGCGGCCGTCGGCGATCCGGACCTGCAGCGAGCCGCATCCGCAGCGCGTCCACACCGTGAGGCCCGTCGCGGTGGTGTGCCGGGACAGCACACGGAACGGCTCGCCTCCGTCCGGCCAGCCGCAGTGCGGGCAGGCGGCGGCGTCGGTGCTGGTCATGGCTGGCTCCTCGTACGTCGTGGCTGATTGGCCGTCGCGACACAGCAAGGGTGCGTCCGAGATTCCATGCACGTCCAGGTTGACTTTGTGGACTCCACTGTGAAGCCTGGCCTTCATGATTGACCTGCGCAGGCTGCACGTCCTGAGGGCGGTCGCCCATTACGGCACGGTCACCGCGGCCGCCCGGGCCCTGCACTTCACACCCTCAGCCGCCTCCCAGCAGGTCCGGCAACTCGCCCGGGACCTGGGCGTCGACCTGCTGGAGCCACAGGGGCGCGGGGTGCGTCTCACTCCGGCCGCCGAGAGCCTCCTCGCGCACGCCGACGCCATCCAGGCCCGCTGGGACCAGGCCGAACTGGATCTACGGGCGGACCACGGGGCACCCTCGGGGGTGCTGCGGGTGACCGGATTTCCGGTGGCCGTGTCGGTGCTGCTGGCGCCGATGGCGGCCCGGCTGGGGGAGCGGCATCCGCGGCTGTCCGTCCGGATCACCGAGGCGGGCGTTCCGGAGAGTTTCGACCTGCTCTTCGAGGGGGACACCGACCTGGCGATCGTCGAAGCGACCCCGCGCAACCCGCCGTTGAGCGACACGCGCTTCGACCAGCAGCCGCTGCTCGACGACCCGTTCGACCTGGTCGTGCCCGAGGGGCACCGGCTGGCGGGGCGGGCCCGGGTCGATCTGGCCGAGGCGGCGCGGGAGGCGTGGATCGCGCCCGTGGAGGCCAGTCCCTGCCGACCGCACGTCCTCTCCGCCTGCGGTGCGGCCGGGTTCACCCCAGAAGTCGTCCATCACGCCCTTGACTGGAACGTCTGCGCCCACCTCGTGGCCCATCGGCTCGGCGTCGCCCTCATCCCGCGCCTGGCCCATCTGACCCCGCATCTGCCGATCACCCGGGTCCGCTGCACGGGCAACCCCCATCGCAAGCTCCTGACCTGCACCCGGACCGGCGGGCACGCCCGCCCGGCGGTGGCGGCGGCCCTGGAGGAACTACGGCGCCCGGCGCAGGCGGCGGTCACCTGACGGGTCCGGCGGTCCGGAGGGCTCCGGGGCGATGGTGGCACTCCCCGTTCCGATTC
>NZ_JBEXSH010000516.1:0-6447 GCF_040613555.1 Streptomyces sp. NPDC006265 | reverse complement strand
ATCGGGAACATCAGCGCGAGCAGGTTGCCGGTGCCCAGCGCGAAGTCGGTGAGATCGGTGTTGGCCTTCCGGAAGCGCTGCTGGCCGGTCTGCCGGAGGGCGCCGCGCCCGCCGCCGGATCGGTGCTGGCCCGGCTGCGCTGGGAGCGGCCCCTGCGCGGCGACCGGCGCGAGGACGACCTGCGCGGCCGGCTCGCCGAGTGGGCGCTGTCCGAGGCGGAGCTGCTGGGTGTCACGGGCCGGGGCGCGCTGTCGGCCCAGGGCCGGGCGCTGCTGGGGGCGCCCCCGGCTCCCGCGCAGGGCCCGAAAGCGGAACCTGCCGGGCCGGGGG
The DNA here is from genome assembly GCF_040613555.1 of Streptomyces sp. NPDC006265. Taxonomy (NCBI): domain Bacteria; kingdom Bacillati; phylum Actinomycetota; class Actinomycetes; order Kitasatosporales; family Streptomycetaceae; genus Streptomyces; species Streptomyces sp. NPDC006265. The sequence goes on along the minus strand of NZ_JBEXSH010000516.1, from coordinate 6,117 downwards.
ACAAGCTGCCCGTCCACCACCATCACCGCACCACCCCGCTCGCTCCCCTCTCCCCCGCCGACCAGGCCGTGGCCGCCGCCGCCGCGGCCCGGCTGCTCGCGCCCCTGCTGCCCGAGCCGCTGGACCACGTGCTGCTCCAGGCCGACCTGACGGCGGTGGCGCCCGGCCCCCTGCAACGGCCGCTCGCGGACATGCTGGGCGTGCTGGCGGACGTCGAGTCCAAGGGCGGGGCGACCGTCTACCGGTTCACGCCCGGCTCGGTGCGGCGGGCGCTGGACGCCGGGCAGGCCGCCTCCGACCTGCACGCCTTCCTCGCCACGCACTCCCGCACGCCGGTGCCGCAGCCGCTCGCGTACCTGATCGACGACGTGGCCCGCCGGCACGGGCATCTGCGGGTCGGCGCGGCCTCGGCGTACGTGCGCTGCGACGACGACGCGGTGCTCAGCGAGATCCTCGCCGACAAGCGGGCCGCAGGGCTGGGGCTGCGCCGGCTCGCCCCGACCGTGCTGGCCGCGCAGGCCGACCCGGCCGGGCTCCTGGAAGGCCTGCGGGCGATGGGGTTCGCACCGGCAGCCGAGTCCGCCGAGGGCGATGTGCTGATCACCCGCGCCCAGGCCCACCGCACCCCGCCGCGCACCGCGCCCGAGCCGGTCCCCGACGGCCCGCCGGTCCCCGACGACACCCTCCTCTCGGCCGCGCTGCGCGCCGTCCGGGCCGGCGACCTCGCCTCCACCACCCCGCGCAAGCCCGGTGCGGCCCCCGCGGCCGACGGCGAGCTGCCCCGCACCGGTGCCGCCGAGACCCTCGCCACCATGCAGGCCGCCGTCCTCACCGGCGAGGCCCTGTGGATCGGCTACGTGAACGCCGAGGGCTCCGCCAGCCAGCGGGTCGTCGCCCCGATCCGCGTCGAGGGCGGTTTCGTCACGGCGTACGACCACACCGCGGACGAGGTCCGCACGTATCCGCTGCACCGGATCACCGGGGTGGCGGAGCTCGCCGACGACGCGGGCTGACGACCGCACCGACGAAGACCTGCGGACCGTCACCCGTTCGGGTGCGGACGGGCGTGCATGCACGCCACGCCGGGGATTTCCCACGCTCGGGCGTGGTGGGAGGTGTGGTGGACGTCCACGAACATCTGGAGCAGGTGCACGGAGGAGATGCCCACGATCGCCGTGATCAGCAGGTTGGCGATCATGACGACGTCGACCAGCTTGAGCACGGCGAGCATCACGTACGTCTCGGTGGCGTGCCCGCTCACGCAGATCAGGATCAAGGTCCACAGCTCCTTGAAGAACGTGTAGACGTAGACGCCCTGGGCGGTCACCAGCCCGAAGTACAGCGGGGCCTGGAGCCAGCGGGTGACGGACAGGGCGTATCCGAGCGTGGTGGTCGTCGGGTTCTGCACCTTCGCCATTCTTCGGGGCCGCGATGGAAAAACTGAATTCACACCACACGTTGGGATGAATACGCATTCAGTACGACCGGACGCGCAGATCACACCACCCGACCCGGTCGATCAGGCACACTGGACGTTTGGCCGAGGCGTCGCGCTGTCGAGCCGTCCGAGTCCTTTGGCCACAGAAAGGGTGCCGCGCGTGAATGGTCCGCTGATCGTCCAGTCCGACAAGACCCTGCTCCTGGAAGTCGACCACGAGCAGGCCGACGACTGCCGCCGGTTCATCGCCCCGTTCGCGGAACTGGAGCGGGCGCCGGAGCACATCCACACCTACCGCGTGACCCCGCTGGGCCTGTGGAACGCCCGCGCGGCGGGCCACGACGCCGAACAGGTCGTGGACGCGCTCGTGCAGTACAGCCGCTACCCCGTGCCGCACGCGCTGCTCGTCGACATCGCCGAGACGATGGACCGCTACGGCCGTCTCACCCTGTCCAAGCACCCGGCGCACGGGCTGGTGCTGACCACCACCGACCGACCGGTGCTGGAGGAGATCCTCAGATCGAAGCGGATCGCGCCCCTGGTGGGCGCCCGCATCGACCCGGACACGGTCGTGGTGCACCCCTCCGAGCGCGGGCAGATCAAGCAGACGCTGCTGAAGCTGGGCTGGCCGGCCGAGGACCTCGCCGGGTACGTCGACGGCGAGGCGCACGAAATTGAACTGGCCGAGGACGGCTGGGCGCTGCGGCCGTACCAGAAGCAGGCGGTGGAGAACTTCTGGCACGGCGGTTCGGGCGTCGTCGTCCTGCCCTGCGGCGCCGGGAAGACGCTGGTCGGGGCCGGGTCGATGGCCCAGGCGAAGTCGACCACCCTCATCCTGGTCACGAACACCGTCTCCGCCCGGCAGTGGAAGCACGAGCTGGTGAAGCGGACCTCACTCACCGAGGAGGAGATCGGCGAGTACAGCGGGACGAGGAAGGAGATCCGGCCCGTCACGATCGCCACGTACCAGGTGCTGACGACCCGGCGGAAGGGCGTCTACCCGCACCTGGAGCTGTTCGACTCGCGGGACTGGGGGCTGATCGTCTACGACGAGGTGCACCTGCTGCCCGCGCCGGTCTTCAAGTTCACCGCCGACCTCCAGGCGCGGCGGCGGCTCGGCCTGACCGCCACCCTGGTGCGGGAGGACGGCCGGGAGTCGGACGTGTTCTCCCTGATCGGTCCCAAGCGGTTCGACGCGCCGTGGAAGGAGATCGAGGCGCAGGGCTACATCGCGCCCGCCGACTGCGTGGAGGTCCGGGTCAATCTGACGGACGCCGAGCGGCTCGCGTACGCCACGGCCGAGACGGAGGAGAAATACCGCTTCTGCGCGACGACCGCGACCAAGCGCAAGGTCACGGAGGCCATCGTCCGCCGCTTCTCCGGGCAGCAGATCCTCGTCATCGGGCAGTACATCGACCAGCTCGACGAGCTCGGGGAGCATCTGGGCGCGCCCGTGATCAAGGGTGAGACGTCGAACGCGCAGCGGGAGAAGCTCTTCGACGCCTTCCGGGAGGGCGAGATCAGCGTGCTCGTCGTGTCCAAGGTCGCGAACTTCTCGATCGACCTGCCGGAGGCGACGGTCGCCATCCAGGTCTCGGGCACCTTCGGCTCCCGGCAGGAGGAGGCCCAGCGCCTCGGCCGGGTCCTGCGCCCCAAGTCCGACGGCCACCAGGCGCACTTCTACTCGGTGGTCGCCCGGGACACCATCGACCAGGACTTCGCCGCCCACCGCCAGCGGTTCCTGGCGGAGCAGGGGTACGCGTACCGGATCATGGACGCGGACGAGTTGCTGGCGGAGAGCTGACGGTCGGGGAGGGCCCGCTCACTTGCGGCGGACCACGCCGACTTCCTCTCCGTACTGACCGAGTACGACCACGTCGAAGGCGGCGCCCGCGAAGACCTTGACGGCGCGCAGGGCATCGCCGAGGCGGTGGCGGTGACTGCCGGCCACGGCGGTGGCGCCGGGCGGGCGGCCCGGGGCCGGGGCGGGGTGGATGGTTGCTGCGCTCATGTCTCCATGGTGCGTTTTCGACCGTAAAGGCTGCGTCGGTCTCTGGACCGAACCTTGCGGCGGTCCGCGTACGCCCATGGGGCGACCCGTTCCCCTCAGGGAGGAGGGCCCTGTCCCCCAGGGATGAGGGAGCGAGGAAGGGCTGAGAAAACCGTTGGCGCCCGGCGTCCCCGCTCCTCTAGGATCTCCGCTCCTGCCCGCCTCCCTCACGGAGTGCCGCCGACCGGACGGAAACCGGCCGGCATCTCACCACCCACTCTTCAGCAGGTCCCTCCGGAGGCACCCCCTTGTCCACGCCCGCCGACGACCCGCTCTCGCGTGAGCGCTCCCACCTCTCCGCGTCCCGTTCCGCCCTGCGTGCCATGCGCGAGGACGTCGAGGCCCTCGACATCACCGACGTCACCGCGAACTGGGTCAACGCAGAGGTGCTGGCCCGCCAGATCGAGGAGCGCGTCAAGGCCCTGGCGGACCTCAGTGACACCCCGCTGTTCTTCGGCCGGCTCGACTACCTGCACGCGCCGGGCGCCGAGCAGGCCGAGGGGGCGGACGGGGAGCGCTTCTACATCGGACGCCGGCACGTGCACGACCACGACGGCGACCCCATGGTCATCGACTGGCGCGCGCCGGTCTCGCAGCCGTTCTACCGGGCCTCCAAGAAGGACCCGATGGACGTCGCGCTGCGCCGCCGCTTCGGCTACACCCGCGGCGACATCACGGCGTACGAGGACGAGCACCTGTCGGACCCGGCCGCTGTGACACTGTCCGGCTCCGCCGGGGAGGCCCGGACCAGCAAGCTGCTCCAGCAGGAGATCGAGCGGCCGCGTGTCGGCCCGATGCGGGACATCGTCGCGACGATCCAGCCGGAGCAGGACGAGATCGTCCGCTCCGGCCTCTCCGGCACGGTGTGCGTGCAAGGAGGCCCGGGCACCGGGAAGACCGCCGTCGGCCTGCACCGGGTCGCCTACCTCCTCTACGCCCACCGCGAGCGGCTCGCCCGCACCGGCACGCTGGTCATCGGGCCGAACCGGTCCTTCCTGCACTACATCGAGCAGGTCCTGCCCGCGCTGGGCGAGTTGACCGTGCAGCAGGCGACCGTCGACGACCTCGTCGCCCATGTCGAGATCAAGGGCACGGACGACGCGACGGCCGCCGTCGTCAAGGGCGACGCCCGGCTGGCGCGGGTGCTGCGCCGGGCCCTCTACGCACACGTCACGATGCCCGCCGAACCGGTCGTGGTCGTGCGCGGCTCCCGCCGCTGGCGGATTCCGGCGTACGAACTGGAGGAGCTCGTCCGCGAGTTGCTCGACCGGGACATCCGCTACGGCGCCGCACGCGAGGCCCTGCCGCAGCGCATCGCGCACGCCGTGCTGGTGCAGATGGAACGGTCGGGTGAGGCGCCGGACGACCGGGTGCAGGACGCGGTGGCCCGCAACAGCGCGGTCAAGGCGGCGGTGAAGGCGGTCTGGCCGGCGGTCGACCCGGCGAAGCTGGTGCTGCGGCTGCTGTCGGACGCGGAGTTCCTCGCGGTCCACGCCGAGGGGATCCTCGACGAGGACGAGCAGAAGGCGATCCTCTGGGCGAAGCCGGCGCGCGGCGTGAAGTCGGCCACGTGGTCGGCGGCGGACGCCGTCCTGATCGACGAGGCCACGGACCTGATCCAGCGCACGCACTCCCTCGGGCACGTCGTCCTCGACGAGGCGCAGGACCTCTCCCCCATGCAGTACCGGGCGGTCGGCCGCCGCTGCACCACCGGCAGCGCGACCGTCCTCGGCGACCTGGCGCAGGGCACGACGCCGTGGGCCACCCGGGGCTGGCGGGAGGCGCTGACGCACCTGGGCAAGCCGGAGGCGCTGGTGGAGGAGCTGACGGCCGGTTTCCGTGTCCCGACGGACGTCATCACCTACGCCTCCCGGCTGCTCCCGCACATCGCCCCGGGCCTCACCCCGGTGGCGTCGATCCGCGAGAACCCGGGCCACTTCGAGGTCCGGCCGGTCGCCGGCCCGAAGGACGTGGTCGAGGCCTGCCGCGAACTGCTGCGCCACGAGGGCTCGACGGGCCTGATCGCGGCGGACGCCCGCGTCCCGGAACTGTCCCGGGCCCTGACGGAGGCGGGGATCCCCTACCTCGGCCCGGGCGAGGAAACCACCCAGGACACCCGCCTGACCCTGGTTCCGGCGTCCCTCGCGAAGGGCCTGGAGTACGACTACGTGGTCCTGGACGAGCCGCAGGCGGTGGTAAACGGCGAACCGGACGAACGCACGGGCCTACGCCGCCTGTACGTAACCCTCACAAGGGCGGTCTCAGGCCTGACGGTGACCCACGCGACCCCACTACCGACCCAACTGGCCGCTTAGTGCGGGCGGGCACCCGCCCAGCCGCGGACGTGCGCGCCGCCTCCAGCTGCCGACACCCGCCCCGCCCAGCCGCGGACGCCGTCCCGCCCAGCCGCGGACGCCGTCCCGCTCAACTGCGGACGCCGTCCCGCTCAACTGCGGGCATGCGTCCCCCCAGCTGCCGGCACCCGCCCCGCTCAGCTACGGGCACCCGCCCCGCTCAGCTGCGGGCAGGCGTGCCGCTAGTGCCGCGGCAGGCAACGTTTGCCCGTTGAGGAGCGGCGTCCGGTGCGTGCTCTCGGCGTGCCGGCCGGAAGCCCTCGTACTGGACGTAC
>NZ_JBEXSH010000515.1:0-6454 GCF_040613555.1 Streptomyces sp. NPDC006265 | reverse complement strand
GTGCGCCCGGAGGAACCCCCTGATCTGCTCAGTTCGCGTCGGGCGTGAGCCGCACCGCGATCGAGTTGATGCAGTACCGCTGGTCCGTGGGCGTCGGGTACCCCTCGCCCTCGAAGACGTGCCCGAGGTGGGAACCGCACCGGGCACACCGCACCTCGACCCGCACCATGCCGTGCGACCGGTCCTCGATCAGCTCCACCGCGTCGGTGTCCTTGGGGTCGAAGAAGGACGGCCAGCCGCAGTGGGACTCGAACTTCGTGTCCGAGGTGAACAGGTCCGCGCCGCAGGCACGGCAGGAGTAGACGCCCCGGGTCTTGGTGTCGGTGTACTCACCGGTGAAGGCGGGCTCGGTGGCCGCCTGCCGCAGGACCGCGTACTCGCCCGGGGTCAGTTCCGCGCGCCACTGCTCGTCCGGCTTCTCCACGTCGTACGGCATGAGCCTTCAGCCCCTCAGTTCGACAGACGGTCCAGGATGTGCGGGCCGAGGTCGGTGACGTCGCCCGCTCCCATGGTGAGAACGAGATCACCCGGCTTCGCCATTCCCGCGACGACCGACGGGACGTCCGCCTTGTCGTGCACCGGCGTCACGTCGGCGCCCGCGGCCCGGGCCGCCTCGATGATCAGCTCGCTCGTCACGCCCGGGATCGGGTCCTCGCGCGCCGGGTAGATGTCCAGTACGACGGAGGCGTCCGCGAGGGCGAGGGACTGCCCCATCTCCTTGCCGAGCTCCTGGGTCCGCGAGAAGAGGTGCGGCTGGAAGACGACCAGGATCCGGGCGTCGCCGCCCGCCGCGCGCATGGCCTCCAGGTCGGCGGTCATCTCGGTGGGGTGGTGCGCGTAGGAGTCGATGACCTGTACGCCCGCGGCCTCGCCCTTCAGCTGGAGCCGCCGCTTGACGCCCGTGTACGCGGCGATCGCCGGGGCCAGGTCGGCCGCCGGGACCCCGAGGGCCACGCCCGCCGCCAGCGCGGCGACCGCGTTGTGCGCGTAGTGCCGGCCGGGAACGGAGACCGTGAAGGTCAGCTCCTGCCCCTCCAGCACCACGGTGACCTCGCTCTTCAGGCCCTGCGGCACGACCGACAGGACGCGCACGTCGGCGTCGTCGGACTCGCCGTACGTCACCACGGTCACGTCGCGCGCCCGGACGCGGCGGGTCAGCTCCCGGGCGCCCTCGTGGTCGGCGGCGATCACCAGCGTGCCGCCCTCGGTGATCCGGTCCACGAACGTCTCGAACGACGCGTAGATCTCGTCCATCGACGCGTAGTTGGCGTGGTGGTCGAGTTCGACGTTGAGGACGATCGCGACCTCGGGGGCGTACTTGTGGAAGCTGCGGTCCGACTCGTCGGCCTCGGCGACGAAGATCTCTCCCTCGCCGTGCAGCGCGTTGGAGCCGGGCGCGTCCAGGTCGCCGCCGATGGCGTAGGAGGGCTTGAGGTCCAGCTCGCTCAGCGACACGGCCAGCATCGACGTCGTGGTCGTCTTGCCGTGCGTACCGGCGACGGCGATCGGCCGCAGCCCGTCCATCAGGGCGGCGAGCGCGTCGGACCGGTGCACGACGGGGATGCCGAGCTCGGCCGCGCGGGCCAGCTCGGGGTTGTCCTGCCGGATCGCCGACGACACCACCACACAGCTGGCGTCGTCGGCGAGGTGCTCCGCGGCGTGTCCGATGTGCACGGTCGCCCCCAGCGCCCGCAGCGCCTCGGCCGTGGCCGACTCCTTGGCGTCGCTGCCCGCCACGACGGCCCCGCGCTGCGCGAGGATCTTCGCGATCCCCGACATGCCGGCCCCACCGATCCCGATGAAGTGCGGTCGGTCCATGGCGGGAGGAAGGCCGGCTGCCATGCGTGTCTCCAAGTTCGGGTGACGAGAGTGAGCGCCTCCACCCTATTTCAGGAGGGCGCAGGGCTGTGCCAGGCCCGGAGGCCCCTACGCCTTGCTGTGCGAGAACAGCTTCAGCACCGGCACCCCCACCTTGTGCCGGGCCCGGGACGCCCAGTCGCGGTGGAAGAACTCCTCCACGTAGTGGGGATCGGTCAGCACGATGACCTCATCCGCCCCGGCCTCCTCCACCAGGGACTTCAGCGCGTCCAGCGGATGGTCCTCGATCAGCCGTCCCTCCGCGGGACTGCCCGAGGTACGCAACGCGGCGAGTGACACCTCCAGCGCCCGCTGCCCCACGCTCAGGGCCTCCTCCCCCTCCGGCGTCTCCCCCTCGCGCACGGCCTCGTCGAGCTCGCCGAGCGCCACGTCGTCGATGGCCCGCAGCAGGCGGTCCGCCTGCTCACCGCGCGGCTGCAGCAGCACCTGGAAGGAGACCTGCTCCTCGCCGTGCAAGGTGGTGACGAACTCCACGTCGGCCGACGTCAGCGCCTTCTCGATCATCAATACGCTTGTGAACACCAGGCGCCCCTTCTGCTCCGGGGGCCCGTGGCCCCCACTCCTCCGCGGGCCGCACCGGGCCTGCGGAAACCATCCTGCCCCGTGTTCGCACGGGTACCGCCGGATCCAGTGTGCCCTCCGAAAGCCAAACGGAACGACATATTCCGATGATGAGCGGACTGACGGTGACGTTCAGCCCCGTATCCGGACGAACCGGCCGGCTGTACTCCCCGACCGCCGACACCTCTTACCCCGGGTCCGGCGTTTCAGTACGCCGCCCGCACTCGTCCGTACCGCGTGAACAGGAAGCCGTCCTCCTCCAGCATCGACACCAGCCCGAAGCGGTGCGGGACCGTGACGGCCGGCCCTCCGGCGATGCGCTGCGCCTCGCCGGCCGTGAGCATCGGGGAGACGGTCAGGCACAGCTCGTCGAGCGCGCCCGCCGCGACCATCTGCCCGAGCAGCCGCGGGCCACCCTCGGTGAGCAGCCGGGTGTTGCCGAGGTCGGCGAGGGCCCGGACGGCACGGGCGGGGTCGACGCCGATGCCGTCCCCGGCGGTCACCACCCTGGCGCCCGACTTCTCGGCGGTGGCGATGCGGTCCGGGGCGGCGGCGGCGCCCGTGAGGACCAGGGTGGGCACCAGGGGCGAGGTGAACAGCGGGAGCGAGAAGTCCAGATCGAGACTGGCCGTGACGACCGCGATCGCGGGTACGGGCCGCTGCCCGGCCGCCTCGCGCATGGCCGCGAAGTCCTCCCGAGCGCGTGCCGGCCGGTACCCCTCCTTGCGCACTGTCTCCGCGCCGACGACCACGACGTCGGCGAGCGCCCGCAGGGTGCCGAAGATCCGCATGTCGGTGGCGCTGGAGATGGGCTGCGAACGGCCGTCGTGCTGGGCGGCCCCGTCCAGCGTGGACACCATGTTGGCGCGCAGCCAGGGCACCGGCCCGCCGGGCCCCGGCTCGGGATAGGCGTACGCGGCGGCCAGCTCCGCCAGGCTCCACTCCCGCCCGGCACCCTCACCGGGCCCGCCACCCGGCGCCGGAGCTGCTGTTTCATCGGTCACAGGGAACAGACGTCGCATGCCGTGCAGTGTTCCACGCGCCGTAGCATGGTGAACCGTGTCTTCTCCCCTGGCCCCTTCCGGATCCGGCCCCATAACCGACCCGGCCCCGCTGTCCCTGTGCGCCCGTGAGCCGCATGTCCCCGCGGATCGGCTGGTCGCCGAGATGGTGCCGCCGCCGCGGTTCGACTCGGTCCGCTTCAGCACGTACATCCCCGACCCGAACCAGCGCAGCCAGACGGAGGCCGTCCGGGTCCTGGAGGGTTTCGCGGCGGGCCTCGGCCCGAGCGGGGCCCCGGGAGCCGGAAGGCGGCGGCTGTTCGGCTTCGGCAAGGCGCCGAAGAAGGCTCCCACCGGCCCGCGCGGTGTCTACCTCGACGGCGGGTACGGCGTCGGCAAGACGCACCTGCTGGCGTCCTTGTGGCACGCGACCCCGGCGGAACCCGAGCTGAAGGCGTTCGGCACGTTCGTGGAGCTGACGAACCTGGTCGGCGCCCTCGGCTTCCAGCAGACCGTCCGGACGCTGTCCGGCCACCGTCTGCTGTGCATCGACGAGTTCGAGCTCGACGACCCGGGTGACACCGTCCTGGTCTCCACACTGCTCGGCAAGCTGGTCGACGCGGGCGTGGCGCTCGCCGCCACCTCGAACACGCTGCCCGGCAAGCTCGGCGAGGGCCGGTTCGCGGCGGCCGACTTCCTGCGCGAGATCCAGGGCCTGTCCGCCCACTTCCGGGCCCTGCGCATCGACGGCGAGGACTACCGCCACCGCGGTCTGCCCGAGGCGCCGCCGCCGTACTCCGACGAACAGGTCACCGATGCGGCGCACGCCACCGAGGGCGCCTCCCTCGACGCGTTCTCGCCCCTCCTGGAGCATCTGGCCCGGGTCCACCCCAGCCGGTACGGCGCTCTGACCGACGGAATCAAGACCGTGTGCCTCACCGGCGTGCGGCCGGTTCCGGATCAGTCGACGGCCCTCAGGCTGGTCGTTCTCGCGGACCGGCTCTACGACCGTGAGGTGCCCGTGCTGGCCTCGGGCCTGCCCTTCGACCAGTTGTTCAGCGACGAGATGCTGAACGGCGGCTACCGCAAGAAGTACTTCCGGGCCATCTCCCGGCTCACCGCGCTGGCCCGCGACGCGGGCAGGCTGGTGGACCCCCGGTAAACACAACTCCAATACCGCGTCAACGGCCCGCTGGGTAGAGCTTGTTCAAGCCATCCCACCTGCGGTTTTCAGGCTCTCTTCAGCTTGAAACGTTAAGTTAACCCTGCAAACGACCTTGCAGGGTTAACGTGTTTCTTGACCAGCCATTGACCAAGTGTTGGTCCGCGCTAGACGCGTGAAATCACCGGGAGGGGGGCGCATGTACCGAGGTACGACGGCACGGACCGTGGTTGCGGTCCTCGCCGCCGCCCTGCTCGCCCTCCAGCTCTTCGCACCGACCGCATCCTTCGCAACCGCGCATACACACAGCCAAGCCGAGGCCAAAGCTCAGCCCGGAACAAAGCCCTCGGGCACGTCCTCGCGCCCCGGACACAAGTCCTCCGGGAAGGCTCTGCGCGACGAGACGGCCACCTGTCGCGCCGGACAGCACGGGGACCCGACCGGTCCCCTGCGGACCCGCGACCGGTCGCACACCGCCGACTCCGCGCCCTCGGCGCCGGACCGGCCCCTGCGGAAGGACATCCGACCGACGGTGCCCGAACCGGTCAGACCCGGCGCCGGGCATCACCGCGCGTCGAGATCGTCGACGTCGCACACCCCGGCAGCCCTGCAGGTCTTCCGCTGCTGAGCGGCAGAGCAGCTCCCCCCACCCACCCCTGTCATGCCCGTCCGACGCGCCCCCACTGCGCGCCAGGAGGAGTCACCACACTCATGCAACCCCTCATCGACAACGCCCGCACCTTCGGACAGCGCCCTGAGGAGTTCGCCCACCTCGCCGAGGGCCAGTCCCCCGACGTCCTGTTCATCACCTGCTCCGACTCCAGGGTCGTCCCGGCCCTGATCACCGGCGCCCGCCCCGGCGAGCTCTTCGAGCTGCGCACCGCGGGCAACGTCGTCCCCCCGCACTCCTTCGAGCACCCCACGTCGGAGGCGGCCACGATCGAGTACGCCGTGGAGGTCCTCGGCGTCAAGGAGATCGTGGTCTGCGGCCACTCGCACTGCGGCGCCGTGGGCGCGGTGGTACGCGGCGACGACCTCGCCGCCGTACCGGCGGTGCGCGACTGGCTCGCACGCGCCGCCGAAGAGCCCGCCTGCTCGGACCCCACCGACCCGACGGTCGCCGAGGCCGTGCAGAACCACGCCCTCACCCAGGTCCTGCGACTGCGGTCGTACCCCTGCATCGAGCGCCGGCTGACGGAAGGACGGCTCGGCCTGCACGCCTGGTTCTACGAAGTGCACACCGGCATCGTGCGCGAACACCGCGCGGACACCGACTCCTTCGAGAAGCTGTGAGGGGCACCATGACCAAGTTCCCTAACCTCAGGCAGGACTTCACCGCCTCGCTCGTCGTGTTCCTGGTCGCTCTCCCGCTGTGCGTGGGCGTGGCCGTCGCCTCCGGTGTCCCGGCCGAACTCGGCCTGATCACCGGCATCGTGGGCGGACTCGTCACCGGATTCCTGCCGGGCAGCAGCCTTCAGGTGTCCGGGCCGGCCGCCGGCCTGACCGTGCTCGTCTTCGAAGCGGTCGACACCTACGGACTGCCCGCGCTCGGCGTCATCGTGCTGGCCGCCGGTCTGCTCCAGCTCGTCATGGGCGCAATGAAGCTCGGCCGCTGGTTCCGCGCGATATCCGTCTCGGTCGTCGAGGGCATGCTGGCCGGAATCGGTCTGGTGCTCATAGCCGGCCAGCTGTATGCGACGGCCGGACTGAAGGCACCCGCCTCCGGCATCGACAAGATCCTGGGCCTACCCGGTGCGCAGTCCCGCCAGCGGTCCGCCATGCCGCCCAGTACGTCGTTGTCGGTCGGCGCCCGCCACAGCGACAGGGTGGGCGCGGCCGTCAGCAGCGGATG
>NZ_JBEXSH010000514.1:0-6458 GCF_040613555.1 Streptomyces sp. NPDC006265 | reverse complement strand
GTGGCTGGGCCACGGCGAACGGGCGGCCTTCCGGCTGCTGCGCGCCGTGGGCACCTGGCCCTGCTCGACACCCTGGACGCGCTGATCGCCGACCCGCCGCTGCTCAAGGCGGCCGGCGAGGAGCCCCGCAAGCCGATCGCCAAGGCCGTGCGCAAGGACTTCCGCAAGGTGTCCCGGCTGATCGCGCAGGCGTCGGACCTGGAGCCCGGCACCGACCGTGACGTCGCGCTGCACGAGGCACGCAAGAAGGCCAAGCGCACCCGCTACGCGGCGGAGGCGGCCGAACCCGTCCTCGGCGAGCCGGCCAAGACCATGGTCAAGTCCATGAAGGCGCTGCAGAACCGGCTCGGCGAGCACCAGGACAGCGTGATGGCCCGGCAGGCCCTGCGCGAGCTGTCTGCGGTCGCCCACGCGGCGGGGGAGAGTGCCTTCACCTACGGCCTCCTCCATGAGCGCGAGGAGCAGCGGGCGGTGCGCGTGGAGGCCGAACTGCCCGGGTTCTGGGACGGGATCAAGGGCGGTGCGGCGGCCCTGTGACCTTCCTGCGTGCGGAGGCTCCCCGCGATCGCGTTAGTCTGGATGGTCACCCCTGTCAGTTCAGTCCAGCTCACGAAGGTGCGCGACATGCCTGCCGAAGTCGCTGCGTCGGTCTTCCCGCAGCTCGAAGCTCTGCTCCCGCATGTGCAGAAGCCGATCCAGTACGTCGGCGGAGAGCTCAACTCCACGGTCAAGGACTGGGACTCCTGTGACGTCCGTTGGGCACTCATGTACCCGGACGCCTACGAGGTCGGTCTGCCCAACCAGGGCGTCATGATCCTCTACGAGGTGCTCAACGAGCAGCAGGGCGTCCTCGCCGAGCGCACGTACAGCGTGTGGCCGGACCTCGAGGAGCTCATGCGGGAGCACCACGTCCCGCAGTTCACGGTGGACAGCCACCGGCCCGTCAAGGCCTTCGACGTGTTCGGCCTGTCCTTCTCCACGGAGCTGGGCTACACGAACATGCTGGCCGCCCTCGACCTGGCCGGCATCCCGCTGGCGGCCAAGGACCGCGGTCTGGACGACCCGATCGTCCTGGCCGGCGGCCACGCGGCGTTCAACCCCGAGCCGATCGCCGACTTCATCGACTGCGCCGTGATCGGCGACGGTGAGCAGGCGGTCCTGGAGATCACCGCGATCGTCCGTGCCTGGAAGGCGGAGGGCCGCCCCGGCGGCCGCGAGGAGCTCCTCTTCCGCCTGGCGAGGACGGGCGGGGTGTACGTCCCCGGCTTCTACGACGTCGAGTACCTGCCGGACGGCCGTATCGCCCGTGTCGTGCCGAAGCGCAGCGGGGTCCCGTGGCGGGTGTCCAAGCACACCGTCATGGACCTCGACGAGTGGCCGTACCCCAAGCAGCCACTGGTCCCACTGGCCGAGACGGTCCACGAGCGCATGTCGGTGGAGATCTTCCGCGGCTGCACCCGAGGCTGCCGTTTCTGCCAGGCCGGCATGATCACCCGCCCGGTGCGCGAGCGCTCCATCACGGGCATCGGCGACATGGTCGAGCAAGGCCTGAAGGCGACGGGCTTCGAGGAGGTCGGCCTGCTGTCCCTGTCCTCCGCCGACCACACGGAGATCGGCGACATCGCCAAGGGCCTCGCCGACCGCTACGAGGACGACAAGATCGGTCTGTCGCTCCCGTCCACCCGCGTGGACGCCTTCAACATCGACCTGGCGAACGAACTCACCAGGAACGGCCGCCGCTCGGGTCTGACCTTCGCCCCGGAGGGCGGCTCGGAACGCATCCGCAAGGTCATCAACAAGATGGTCTCGGAAGAGGACCTGATCCGCACGGTCTCGACGGCGTACGGCAACGGCTGGCGCCAGGTGAAGCTGTACTTCATGTGCGGCCTGCCGACCGAGACCGACGACGACGTCCTGCAGATCGCCGACATGGCGACGAAGGTCATCGCCAAGGGCCGCGAGGTCTCCCGCTCCAACGACATCCGCTGCACGGTCTCGATCGGCGGCTTCGTCCCCAAGCCGCACACGCCCTTCCAGTGGGCCCCGCAGCTCTCCGCCGAGGAGACGGACGCGCGTCTGCAGAAGCTGCGGGACAAGATCCGCGGCGACAAGAAGTACGGCCGCTCCATCGGCTTCCGCTATCACGACGGCAAGCCCGGCATCGTAGAGGGCCTGCTCTCCCGCGGCGACCGCCGCATCGGCGCGGTCATCCGCGCGGTCTACGACGACGGCGGCCGCTTCGACGGCTGGCGCGAGCACTTCTCGTACGACCGCTGGATGGCCTGCGCCGACAAGACGCTGCCCGCCTTCGGTGTCGACGTCGACTGGTACACCACCCGCGAGCGCACCTACGAGGAGGTCCTCCCGTGGGACCACCTCGACTCCGGCCTGGACAAGGACTGGCTCTGGGAGGACTGGCAGGACTCCCTCGACGAGACCGAGGTCGAGGACTGCCGCTGGACGCCGTGCTTCGACTGCGGGGTGTGCCCGCAATTCGACACATGGCCACAACTGAGCCCCACGGCAGGTAAGAGCCTGCTCCCCCTGACCCCCATCAACACCGGCAGGGAGGGGAAGTGAGCAGGTCAGGGAGGCCGTTACCTGCCCCTGAGCGGGCCCGTGAAGCGGTAGCCCAGGCGCTGGCCAAGCTGTCCGAGAACGAGCGAGAGCAGGCCGTACAGGTGCTCTCCCGGACGGGTGCTCGACGTGTGGAGCGAACCCCTGCCCTCGCTCCTCGCACTCCACTACCGACAGAGGTAGAGGCGCCCCGAGTGGCCGTCTCTGCCTCGGTCGAGTGGGTGTAGCCGGACCCTGTCCACAACGCAGGAAGGAGCCCCGACCCTCCCTTGAAGCCAGGGAGAGCCGGGGCTCTGTGGTTGGTGTGGGTGTGGCTGTCTGCTGGCCGCTGAGTGAGCGGCCGAGGAGTTGGGCCCGAGGCTGCGTGATCGCTTGCGAGCATGGCGCGTGGTGCGTCCCTCGCCGGTCGGGTGGCTGTCGACGTGCGCCGACTCGGGCCGGATGGGGTGGGGGACGACCCCCTGGGTGCGTTCTTCCGGACCGCTACGTCTTACCGCCCAAGATCGTGCCGAAGTAACAGGGGCGCGACTCCAGAGCGCGAACACGCAGGTCAGGCCGAGTCCTCCCCGGCCGTAAACGCCTCGGTCTTGTACCGCGCCATCGCCTCGCGGCGCTCCTTCGCGTACTGGGCTTCAACGGCCTCGGCCGTGATCCCCATGCTCGCCATGATGGGGTCCAGGATCCTCTCACTGAAGCATTCGTCTGTCTGTGTGAAGAGCTGGCAGTCCGCCTTCAGGTCCGCGCACAGCTTGGCTCGGCCGGTCTCGGAGACGATGTCTGGGATGCGCTCGCTGCCGCAGCGAGGGGTGACAGGCTCCCCGAGATGGACGATCCGACAGCCTGGCTCGACATGCAGGCTGAGCGTGCGGCGGCGAACGTCATGACACCCGAGGGGTACGCCGTGACGCTCCTCGATCTCGGCATTGATCCAGACTTCGAGGAGCTCGCCTACGAGGAATGGAGGCGCCACCGGCACGCCCGCCGGGGGTGGCGTCGGATGGTGCCACAGCGTTCGGCGAGATCCTCGGCGACGCAGTGAGCCGGAAGGTTGGCCCTCCTGTCGCGAGGCTTTTCATGCAACAACATGCATACCCGTGAACGTGCATGGACGGCCGGGCATGACGCTCGTACGGTCATGTCCAGCGGCCCAACAGGGCCGACAGACAAGGGGGTTTCGCATGGCACGCGAAGAACTGACTCGGCTTACCGGCAACGGAAACGGCGAGTGCGGCGAAGACGACTGCCCGAATGTCTACCGGATCGAGCGGGGAACGTTCGTCGTGCAGGGCGACGTTGCCGACGCCTTCGCTCCGCCGCGGGGGGAAGGGCTTGTGGAGATTCCCGAGAGCGTTCTTCGGGAGGCTGTAGGGAAAGCTGGAACGGCAAGCCGTCCTCTACGACGCGTCGAAACAGTTCACATTCCTTCTGACCGAGCAAGCAATTCGTTGGCCGGTGGTTTCGCCGTTGCCTCTGGCCGAACAGATGGACCGATTGGCCTCCCTGTCCTACCTGCCGAATGTGTGCATCGGCGTAATTCCCGTGGGGGCGGCAACTCTCAGGGTTCCGCTGAATACTTTTACGATCTACGACGCTTCCTTGGTCACCATCGAGACTTCGGCGGGGAGTCTCGTACTGCGTGACGGCCGAGATGTTCAGACCTACCTGAAGGAATTCGCAGGATACGAGGAATGCGCGTTGTTCGGGGAGGGACTTCGTGCGAGGCTCGCCGAGTGGTCGGCCGCCTGCCGTGTGCATGACTTCAGTCGACAACGCGCATGAGGTGCCATCCGTTGCACGTTCCACGGGATCATCCTTCGGCAGACACGAAGTCGGGGAGGCCGTAAGGATGAGCACACCGAAGACGACGATGGCGGAACCGGTGAACCTGACACTCCCGCCCGAGGAGCCGGAACCCGTAGCAGGCTGCCGCGAATGTCTCAGCATTGCAGTGACCCGAGCCAACGCCCGATCGGTCGGGGACTACTCGAAGGTGTCCGACGCGAACGTCGTACTCCGGACGCACCTTCGGGAACAGCACGGGGCCGAGTGATGGTGCGCTCCGTCATGCGGTACGTGACGCACCGGATCACGCAGCATCCGGACACCGACGTGACGTTCGAGGCCGAGTGCCTGAAGTGCGAGTGGCAGGCAACGCCCTTGACGGACGGCGGGGCGGTCGACGTCGAGTGCATGAGCCACACGGGCCGGACAGGACACCAGGGGTTCCGGCGCTTGTGCACGTCGTTCGCTCTCGTCGAGCGAGCCAAGTAACGCAGACTCCGGCATGCCTCGGAACGGCGAGCAGTGAAGCCGAGGCGTGCCGGTCGAGAGCCCCCGTCGGTCGTTCCCCCGTGGCCGACAGGGGCTCTGCATTGAACGCAGAGACCCCGCCTGCCAGTGGGTGACAGACGGGGTCCGGTTACGTTGGGTCGACGGCCGGCTGAGTGGAGAGTAGTCGGCGCCAGAGCCTCACAGCTCGACGGCGAACGCGTCCTCCTTGATGACGAGCCGGTCTTGCGCGTCCTTGGGGAGGAGGACCCGAAGGCTCACGTCCGGGGCGCGCTGCCCCTTCACCTTCGTACGGGTCACCTCGCACTTGATGCCGACTCGTCGGGCGTCCTCCTCCAGCGCTTCGAGTCCTCCCGACTCCCAGCGTTCGCGCCACGTCTCGCCGTTGTGGACGTTCTCCCATCGGTCCTGAAGGGTCGCAGGGTCGACGGCATCCAAGTCCTTCAAGAGCTTGTCGAGCGTCGCCTGAGCCTGCTCCCGAGCGAACGCTGAAGAGGCGTACCGCCCTCCGGGTTCGAGCTCCTTCATGTAGTACGTCGCCGACTCCTTCAGCCGCTTCCCTTCCGACCGCACTTCCGATGCCTCGGCGTACTCGCGTACCTGCACGGGGAAGCTGCCGAGAGCCTTCAGCAGACGTTGCGAGAGAGCGAGGTAGAGAGCATCGGGGGCAGGGATGCCGAGCCCTCCGCTCTTGCAGTCGGTGCACCGCATGTAGGAGTAGGAGCGCCCCTTGTTCGAGGTCTTCTTGACGAGCATGTGCCCCTTGCAGTCCGTGCAGACGATGACCCCCAGGAAGCGTGTCGCCCCTCCCGGCTGCCGAGTCGGCTGCTTCCTCGATCGGCTGTCGAGTACCGCCTGAAGAGAGTCGAACTCCTCCTGAGTGAAGATCTCGGGAGCGACCCGTATCGGCTGGCCCTGCCTGTCGAGCACGAACCGGGAGCGGCGCACCCCTCCGTTCTTGTGCTGGCCAAACGCAAGATGTCCGTGGGTGAACTGGCGGAACGCGTCGGCATCACCCCCGCCAACCTGGCCGTCCTCAAGAACGGCCGCGCCAAGGTGGTCCGCTTCTCCACCCTCGCCGCGCTGTGCGAGGTGCTGGAGTGCCAGCCGGGAGATCTGCTGCGCTGGGAGACTGACGGGACGGCGGATCCCACAATGCTCTGATGGAGAACATCAGCATCCGCCCCGCCCGCCCCGCCGAACTCGCGGCCGTGGCCGGCCTCCGGTGGGAGTGGCTCGTCGAGAACGGCTCGCCAGACCTCGGCGAACCCGATGACTTCGTACGGCGCTTCGTCGCCTGGGCGGGGGAGAACGCCCGGACCCACCGCTGCACGGTGGTCGTCCGCGACGACCGGGTCATCGGCATGGCCTGGCTCGCGGTGGTGCAGCGGGTGCCCACGCCCCGGGCACCACGGCGGGCCTCCGGCGATCTGCAGTGCGTGTACGTCGTACCCGAGGCGCGTGACGGCGGACTCGGCGGGCGGCTCGTCCGGGCCGTCCTGGACGCGGCCCGCGAGCTCGGGCTGGAACGGGTGACCGTGCACTCCAGCTCACGGGCCATCCCCGCGTACGCCCGCAGCGGCTTCGAGGAG
>NZ_JBEXSH010000513.1:0-6472 GCF_040613555.1 Streptomyces sp. NPDC006265 | reverse complement strand
GACCTCGTGCCCAACTCCACCGCCGACGCCGCACTCCAGGACCCCCCGGAGGCAGCCCGGCACGGTACGGGCACGGACGAGGGCGCCTGGGTCTTCGCCGGGCGTCTGAGCCCGGAGAAGGGGCTGCTGGAGCTATTGGGCCGCTGGCCGGCCGGAGAACGCCTGGACGTGGTGGGTGACGGCCCCCTGCTCGACGACTGCCGCCTGGCCGCACCGCGGTCGGTCCGTTTCCTCGGCGCTCTCGAGCACGGCGAACTCCGGCAGAGGCTGCCTTCCTGGCGGGGCCTGATCTTCCCCAGCCGCTGGCTGGAGGGCGCCCCCCTGATCTATCCGGAGGCACTGGCCGCCGGGCTCCCGGTGCTGGCGTTCACCGGTTCGGCCGTCGCGGACTCGGTGCGGGAGCAGGGCACGGGCGCGGTGGTGGACTGGAACGAACCACTGGACGTCGCGCTCCGCCGCGCCGCCGAGTGCTTCCCCTCGCTGCACCCGCGCTGCCGGGAGGTGTTCCTGCGTCATTACACGCAACAGGTCTGGGCGGAGCGCATCGAGGCCGTGTACGCCGCCGCTCTCGCGCACCGTGCCGACGCCCGGCACGTCCCGGCCGCCGGCCGGGCGAGCACAGCGGGGAACACGACGTGCTGAAGGCCGGACAGCACCCGAGGATCGTGATCGTCCAGCCCTATGTGCCCAGCTACCGGACCGGATTCTTCGAACGGCTCAGGAGTGATCTCCAGACCGAGGGATGCACCCTCGACGTGCTGCACGGTCCTCCGCCACCCTCCCATGTGGCACGACAGGACTCTTCGCACTGCTCGGGCGCGATCCGGGTCCCGGTGCGCCGTCTCGGCGTACCCGGGGGCCGGTCACTCGTCTGGCAGCAGGTGTACCGACGAGCGGCCTCCGCCGATGTCGTCGTGCTGGAACAGGCGTTGCGCAATCTCGAGGCGTATCCGTTCCTGCTCCGGCAGCAGCTGGCGCGCATGACCGGTGGTCTCACTCCACGTGTCGCGCTGTGGGGCCACGGCCGTACGTACACCAAGCCGGTCAGTCGCATGGAGGCCGCCGCCAAGGACGCTCTCACCCGGCGCGCCTCGTGGTTCTTCGCCTACACCGAGGGCGGGGCCGACCACCTCGCCTCCGGGGGCTTTCCGCGTCGGCGCATCACCGTGGTGCGCAACTGCGTGGACACCGTGGCGCTCGCCGAGGCCCGCGAGCGCGCCGGTACGCCCGGGACCCGGGAGTTCGCCGAAGCGGCGGCCCTGCGGTCGCGCCATGGGCTGCTGCCCGGACGCACAGCCCTGTTCGTGGGTGGGCTGGACGCTCCCAAGCGCATCCCCCTGCTGCTGGAGTCCGCTGGGCGCATCGCGAGCGCCCTCCCGGGATTCCGGCTGCTCGTGGCGGGGGACGGTACCGATCGACCCTTGCTGGAGGCCGCGGCTTCCACCCCCGGGAGTCCGGTGGTCCCCCTCGGGCATCTGACGGGAAGGCAGGTGGCGCTGCTCGGAGCGGTGTCGGACATCATGCTCATGCCGGGCAGGGTGGGGTTGTGCGCGGTGGACTCGTTCGTCCTGCGGACACCCGTCGTCACCACAGACTGGCCCTGGCACGCGCCGGAGTTCGAGTACCTGCGGAACGACCACAACGCCGTCATCACGTCCGACGACCCGGTGGTGTACGCGGCGGCCGCGCAGGCACTGCTGACCGACCGGGCCCGTCTCGCCTCCCTCCGAGCGCGCTGCCGGGAGGACGCCACCTCCTACACGACCGACGCCATGGCCGCACGTTTCTGCGAAGGGCTGCTCCGGCTGCTCAGCGAGACGCGAAAAGGCGGCGGACACGCTGCGGTGCGGCAGCGAGCCTCTTCGGCGTCGCTCAGGGCGGGGGCGGCTGCGGCGATCGGCGGCATGCGATTCCGTGCCGGACGACCGGGCGGGTGATGCATGCCGCAGGCCGGGTGTGGCACCGAAGCCGGTCCGGTGCGGCGCTGTAGCGTCGCTCGCGTGTCCGTTGTGAAAAGCGTTGCCAGATCGGTCATCGGCGCCGTCAACCGCCCCGTCGCCAAGGCCCGGTTCGCGCATGCGGTCAGGTCGGGGCCCCTCCTCAAGATCGAGGTGGGAAGCTTCCGGGGCCGCCGGCCCGGCTGGATCTGCACCGATGTCTGCTGGCACACGCGGTCCTATCTGGATGCCACCGGGACGTGGCCCGTCCGCTCCGGTTCGGCGAGTCACATCTACTCCGACAACATGATCGAGCACATCCGCCTCGAGCCCGCCCGCCGCATGTTCCGTGAAGCCCGGCGCGTTCTTGCACCCGGTGGGCGCATCCGGCTGTCGACACCCGATGTCGAGCACGCTGTGCGGCTGTACCTGGCACGTGACGACGAGACACGGCGGGAGATGGAGGAGTGCCGGCGGAAGGGGTACCAGGCCGAGCACCCGGTTGATCTGCTGCGCATGACCTTCCAGGACTGCGGCCATCACGCCGGATTCCTCTGGGACTTCGACGCGGTGGAGGCGGAGCTCCGGTCAGCCGGGTTCGCCGACGTCCGCCGTTACGCGCCCGGCCAGAGCGACGACCCGGAATTCCGGGACATGGAGTCCCGACCTCAATTCGCCCTGATCGTCGAGGCAGCTGTTGCCTGATCCCTGTCCTGTCCTGGCGGATCATTCCCCAGACGTGCGATGCGGCCACCATCGCATCATCGTCAACGTCGCAGCGGCCCCCGGTCCTGAACGGGCACGCTGAAAGAGCTCAGTGAGCCACGTTCCGGCAGGGCAACGGCGCCGGGAAATCGGCCTCCCCCCAACAAGTCCGGCGCGTGCGTCAGGATCATTCCTACGGAAGTGACAGACTGGCCGGGGCTTGGGATTTCATATGCCCCGGAGGAGGAGCTGTGAAAAGCGGAGTTGATTTGCAGCGCGCCGCGATGGCGGAAATCTGCAACACCCGGGACGACTGGTCCTTTCACGTGACCAGCGATCCGCTGACCCGTTTTCTGCGCGACCGGCGGCTGCGAACCGCGTTGCGCATGCTGCGTGTTCGAGGACTGCTCGATCCAGCGCGGCAGAGCGTGCTGATCGTCTGCGGCGGTGTGGGCGGAGAGGGCGTCTTCCTGAGCCGTTACGGTTTCAAGGACATCACGGTCAGTGATCTGTCCGAAGAGGCACTCGCCGTGTGCCGCGGCCTGGAACCGAGGCTTCGAACCATGTCTCTGAACGCCGAGAACATGGCCGAGATCCCGGATTCCAGTTACGACCTGGTCCTTGTCCAGGACGGCCTGCACCACTTGCCGCGACCGGTTCTGGGTTTCACCGAGATGCTCCGGGTGACCCGCAGGGCCGTCATCGTGATCGAGCCGCACGACGGTCTGGTGGGACGGCTCATCGGCACCGAATGGGAACGGCATGGAGACGTCGTCAACTATGTCTTCCGATGGAATCGCTCGATCCTGAACCAGGCCACCCGCAGCTATCTGCTGTGCAAGCAGGCGATCGTGCTGCCGTACAGGATGTGGGACCACAACGTGGTCGTCGGAAAGCTGGCACGCTGCTTCCCGGAGCGGTGGCGCCTGACGGCGGCCAAGACGGTCTACCGAGTGCTGCGGCCGGTGAACCGGGTCGGCAACATGATGGTCGCGGTGGTGGTGAAACCGGAGGGCGACACGACACGAGGGAGTGGACTGTGAACCGCTCGCAGCGGGCCTACATCAGAGCCAGCGCCGTCCTGCCCGCCGCGATCTCCTTTCGGACGGATCTGCTGTTTCCACGCCTGGGAATGCCTGAACTGGGGCCGTTCAACGGGCAGCTCAAACGCCAGGAGATCATCCGCGAACTGCTGATGGCGATCAGCTTCGATGAGATCGTCGAGACCGGTTCCTTCCGCGGTACCACGACGCAGTTCCTGAGCAACATCTCCGGCCTGCCCGTCCATTCCGCCGAGATCGCGGAAAGATTCTACCGATACGCTGCGACGAAATGCCGCGGCCTGCCGGGCGTGCGCCTGTATCGCGCGGACTCACGGAAGATGCTGCACATTCTGTCGAAGCGGCCGGGAAACCCCGCGTTGTTCTTCTATCTCGATGCTCACTGGCAGGAGGACGTGCCTCGCTACCAGGAACTGGAGATCATCGAGGAGCGCTGGAGCAGAGCGGTCGTGATGATCGACGACTTCCGCGTACCGGGCGACCCCGGCTATCAGTTCACCTCGTACCACGGAACTCCGCTGGATGTGAACTACATCCCCGCACTCCCCGGCTGGGAGGCCTTCTACCCGAGGAGCGGTTCGGCGGACGAGACCGGCGCGAAGCGGGGATGTATCGTCCTGGCAAGCCCGGAACTCGCCCCGGCGGTCGACGCGCTCTCCAGCCTGCGGGCGGGCGAACTCACCCGGCAGAGCCTCCCGAACGGCTGACCTCCCGGACATGTCAGCGGCTCACCGTGCGACCCCCTCCGCCCGGTCTGCATCCGCGGAAACCGCCTCCCGGTCAGCGATGATCAGCCTGCGCTGGAACATCACCGGCTCCCTGGTGGTCGTGCTGCTCCAGCTCGGGTACACGGCGTACACCGCCCGCGCCGTGGATGCCCATGCCTACGGCGCCTACGCCGTCACGATGACCGTAGTGCCGTTCTTCGGCTACTTCGCCAATGCCGGACTGTCGGCCTGCGTGCTCCGGTCCGCGCACCTCACGCTGCCCTTCGTGC
Organism: Streptomyces sp. NPDC006265; assembly: GCF_040613555.1. Classification (NCBI taxonomy): domain Bacteria; kingdom Bacillati; phylum Actinomycetota; class Actinomycetes; order Kitasatosporales; family Streptomycetaceae; genus Streptomyces; species Streptomyces sp. NPDC006265. The sequence continues at coordinate 1,772 of NZ_JBEXSH010000513.1, read as the reverse complement.
GGGCCGCCAGGCGTCTCGGCATGATGTCCGGCGTCGTGTGCTTCCTTCTGGTGGAAGCCGTGGCCCCGCTCTTCGGCTCGTTCTTCCACATGCCGGACCTCACCCTCATGACGCGCCTGCTGGCCTGCGTGTTCCTTGTGCAGCCGAGCGCCAACGTGACCGTCACGGCCATGCGTCGCGCGGGCGCGGCCCCGATGGCGGTGCTGACCGAGACGCTGGGCCAGACGGTGGGGGTGGCAACGGGAGCAGCTCTCCTCGTATGCGGCTGGAACCCATTCGGGCTGGCCCTCGCGCAGCCCGTCGCGGCGGCCGTGGCCCTGTCCGTGGGCACGGCATGGCTCGCTCGCCGGCCGCCGCCTCCCGGGCCCCGGGTCAGGGCTCGGGACCTGCTCGCCCCGTCGGGATTCATGACGAGCCACAGCCTGGGGCAGTTCGTCACCAACAACCTCCCGCTGTGGGCCTCGGGCCGACTGCTCGGTGCAGGCGCCGCAGGATCGTACTCCCGGGCCTTCCTCTTCACCGGACTGCTGCTGACCTTCCTGTACCAAGGGATCAACTGGGCGGTGACCCCGCTGCTCGCCGAGCGGCGCGCCGAAGGGCTCACCGGCCGGGACGTGCAGCGAACGCTGTGCGCGGCGTCGGCCGTGGCGTTCGTCGGGTTCGGTATCGCGGCAGGCATCGGGCCGGCGGTCCTCCGCCTGCTGCTGGGGCCGGGCTGGGAGTCGGCCGTGGCGCTGGTACCTGTCCTGTCGGCAGGGGCAGCCATGACCTTGCTGTGCTACTGCGGAGGGTTGATCGACCAGGTGCGGAGCGCGCCCCGGGCCCTGCTCGGCACGCTGTCGGCCACGGTCGTGGCGACCGCGGCCGGGGTTGCCGGAGCCGCGTCGGCGCAGTCCCTTCTGCTGGTCGCGGTCGCGGCCGCGGCAGGGCAACTGGTGGGACATGGCGTGCAGTTGGTGGCCTGGCGCCGCTCCGGCCTGATGCATGCCGGCGCCGCCCTGCGCATGCACGGGGTGCACCTCGCCGTCGGTGCGGCACTCGGCGGTGCTGCCGCGCTCGGCTCGGCGGACCGTTCCCCTGCGGTGGCCTTGGGGCACGGACTGTTCGCCATGATGCCGGTCGTGCTGGGGTGCGTGCTGCTGCGCCGCCGGATTCCCGCGTTCACGGTTGCCGTCGCCACAGGCCTGCTGGGGAGTCGTGGACCGCGCACTTGCCCTCAGCCGTCCTCCGCGGCCACCGATCCGTCCGACCGGTGTTGATCACGGGCGACCAAGCGCACCGTCAGCCGCGCCGGCGTGTTGCCCCGCCCGAGCGGCTTCGCGAAGGAACACCACGTCACACTGCAACATCTGCCCGGTCCGGGTGTCACTGAAGCCGGGCACCAGTGCCGCCAGGGTCATCCCGTACCGGCGCTGCGCGATCCCCAGTGCCTCTTCCAGGAGCAGACCTCCCTCGTACAGCGGGACACACGAGACTTCCATCTGCAGTCCGCTGCACTGACCCACGCGATCCGCGGCCCCTTCCAGGACGGCTCCTTCGTATCCCTGGACGTCGAGTTTCAGGAACACGCGCTCCTCGGGCCGCCCGGCCACGTCCGGCCAGAGGGTGTCGAGGCGCCGCTGCTCCGTTTCCTGGACGTCCACGTAGCGCGACTCCGGGCAGGCCTCCGTGTGCCGGGGCAGCATGGGCAGCACGGAACTGCTGGCCGCTCCGTTACCGGCTACGTGGACCTCGACGGTGCGATCACTGTCGCCGAGGGCATAGGGAAACAC
>NZ_JBEXSH010000512.1:0-6473 GCF_040613555.1 Streptomyces sp. NPDC006265 | reverse complement strand
GGGTAGCGACGGGCGGGGCGGGTAGCGACTGGCGGGGCGGGATGAACGGACGGGCGGGGCGGGTAGCGACTGGCGGGGCGGGATGAACGGACGGGCGGGGCGGGTAGCGACTGGCGGGGCGGGAAGCGACGGGCGGGGCGTGAAGCGACCGGCGGGGCGTGAAGCGACGGGCGGGGCGGGTAGCGACCGGCGGGGCGGGTAGCGACGGGCGGGGTGTTGAACTGCCGGGCGGGGACGCTCAGTAGTTCAGGTCGGCGTCCTGCAGCGTCTTCGTCGTGTCGACGAAGCCCTTGCGCGCCGACACCAGCCGCCCGTCCCGCACCACCTGAAGGGTCACGTTGGCGTTGACCAGGCGCGGGAAGCCCACGGCGGCGAGCTTGTCCTGGAACCGCCAGCGCAGTGTCGGCGTGAGCCCGCCCGTGCTGACCTCCAGGCCGTCGTCCAGGGCCTCCGACACCGTGTCGGCGCTCACCTCGCCGTCCCCGAGCGACTCGACGATCTGCCGGAACACCGTGTAGGCGATCCACGTGGTCTGCACTCCGGCGTCCGCGGGGTCGATGCGGTTGTCGCCGAAGGCCTGCTCCCGGATCACCCGCTTCATGCCGTCCCAGCGCGGATCGCTCGCCACCGGGTACCAGCCGGTGATGTACGAGCCCTCGTAGGGGCCCGACGCGCCGCCGGTCGCGTCGATCACCGTCTGGTCGACGCTGCCCAGCACGGTGGCCGTCCGCACCTCGGGGTAGTCCTCGCGGGCTCGCCGGAAGGAGTCCATGAAGGTGCCGTTGCGGTCCCCCAGCGCGGGCACCACACACCCGTCGTCCGCCGCGCCGCGGGTCGTCGTGCGCAGCGCCCGCTCGGCCTGGCCGTCGTACGCGGTGGCGTCCTCCGCCGCCCGCTGGTCGGTCGAGGCGCGGTGCCCGCCGGCTTTCAGACCGGAGTCGAGCAGCGGGGGCAGCTGGTCGCCCGCGATGGTGTCGGGCCGGATCAGCGCGACGGGCCCGCAGCCGGCGAGTGCGCTGCCGAGACCGGCGAGCAGAGCGGGCTGGCCGCCGTTGACGGGGTAGGACAGGGGGCTGGTGAACTCGGCGTTGGTGATGCCGTAGCCGCCTATGTAGGGGATGCCGGCCCCCTCCAGCGACGGGAAGAAGGAGTCCGCGTACTGGCTGTAGGATCCGACGACCGCGACCGCGTTCTCCTTGGCGGCCCGCCGGGCGCACTTCGCGGCGTCCACACTGTCGTTGTGATCGTTGCAGGTCAGCACGGTGAGCTTGCGGCCGTTGATCCCGCCCGCGGCGTTGATCCAGCGGGCGTAGGCCTGGGCGAAGGCGGGCATGCCGGCCTTGTTGGTGGCCTTGGTGTCCTGCGGGGCCCAGGTCATGACGGTGATGGTGTCGTCTCCGGCATCCCCCGTGGTCCCGGGGACGACCCCGCATCCGACGAGGAGGGACGCGCACGCGACCGCCGTCCCCGCGGAGAGAACGCCGTTTCTGGCGTGACGGGTGAGGGGGCCGGGGAGGAATGTGCTGCGGGTGCGTCGCCTGCCGGTCATGGGTCTGCACGATTCCGTCACACGGCTAACCCGTGAGTGATCGCGGGTCAACAATTGGTGATGCACAGGTGAATTACGGGGGCTGGTGTAACCGATGTGGAGGGGAACGTACGATCGATGACCGTGCAAGCTCCGGAGAACTCTTCCCGTCGTGGCCGTCGCTCATCCACCATGGGCGGCATGCCTGCCAACGACATGCCGTGGTGGCGCTGGCGCAGCAACGTGCGCTCGGCGCTGCACATGCTCTCCGATCCCGGGTTCCAGCGGGACGTCTGGCTGGCCGGTGTGGACGGCTTCGGTGACGTGACCGACGCGGTGTACCGGCTGGTCGAGGACACGTGGCTGGACCACTGGTCCGCCGAGAAGTACGTCGGCACGATCTTCCGCGACTCGCAGGAGGCCGCCCTGGTCGACAGCGCGGTGCTGCGGGTGCTGCGGATCATGCACCAGGTCGGGCCGGACGCGCCGGTCGCCGCGTACCTCGAGCACGAGGCCTGGCCGGAGGCGGTCCAGGCGGCCCGGGACGCGCACGTGCGGCTCGCGGCGAGTGACGGCGAGGAGCCGGACGTGGCGCCGCGCAGCCTGGAAGTGCTGCGGATCATGACCAGGTCCGCCTAGCGGGACGATTGCCGGGGGTGTCGTTCCTTGTGGGAACCTGTCCTGCATGAACGAGCAGTCCTCCAGCGCCGCGGTCCCGGCCGACCAGTACGTCCTCACCCTTTCCTGCCCGGACAGGAAGGGCATCGTGCACGCCGTGTCGAGCTATCTGTTCATGACCGGCTGCAACATCGAGGACAGCCAGCAGTTCGGCGACCACGACACGGGACTGTTCTTCATGCGGGTCCACTTCTCGGCGGACGCGCCGGTCACCGTGGAGAAGCTGCGGGCCAGCTTCGCGGCGATCGGCGACTCGTTCCAGATGGACTGGCGGATCAACCGGGCCGACCAGAAGATGCGCATCCTGCTCATGGTCAGCAAGTTCGGGCACTGCCTGAACGACCTGCTGTTCCGGGCGCGGACCGGGGCGCTGCCGGTGGAGATCGCCGGGGTGGTGTCGAACCATACGGACTTTGCCGAGCTGGTGGGGTCGTACAACATTCCCTTCCACCACATTCCGGTGACGAAGGACACGAAGTCCGAGGCGGAGGGGCGACTGCTCGACATCGTGCGCGAGGAGGATGTCGAACTGGTCGTGCTCGCGCGGTACATGCAGGTGCTCTCGGACGACCTCTGCAAGGCGCTCTCCGGGCGGATCATCAACATCCACCACTCGTTCCTGCCGAGCTTCAAGGGTGCGAAGCCGTATCACCAGGCTCATGCGCGGGGTGTGAAGCTGATCGGGGCCACCGCGCACTATGTGACGGCTGATCTCGATGAGGGGCCGATCATCGAGCAGGAGGTCGAGCGGGTCGGGCATGACGTGACGCCTGAGGGGCTCGTCGCGATCGGGCGCGACGTGGAGTGCCAGGCGTTGGCCCGGGGTGTGAAGTGGCATGCCGAGCGGAGGATTCTGCTCAATGGGCGGCGGACTGTGATCTTCGCCTAGTAGGTGGGTCTGTCCCGTCTCGTGGCGGGTGCGGGTTGTTTGTGGCATGTCGCGCCCACGCGGCGGACCGCATATCAGGCAGAGCCCCGCGCCCCTTGGGGCGCGCCCCCGAGGTCGGGTCTACATCCTGCTCAGTGAAGCCGCCGCGAACAGGACGTCGCTGATCGCCTCTCTGTCTCCCACCTGGCCGGCCGCCGCATCCTGCGGAGGGACGTGGCCGGCGGCCAGGTGGCAGAACTCGACGCCGTCCAGGGCCACATGGGCCACCTCGTGCTCGGCGGAGCCCTTCGCCGCGGGGGAGTCCAGCGGGATCAGCCACTCGCCGCCGCCCGAGCCCTCGATCTCCAGCCGGAGGCTGCGGCCCGGTTCGCCCGCCGCGACCAGATGCCGGTGGTGGGCGGGGGAGGCGAGGCCGGCCCGGCGGCGGTGGGCCAGGGCCGTCGGCAGCATCCGGGCCGCCAGGTCGATCATGCGGTGCAGATGGCGCGGCGAGGGCGGGTCGTAGGGGTAGTCGACCGCGTCGGCGATGTCCTCCGCGTGCACCCAGCACTCGAAGGCGCGGTCGAGCATCGCGTCGTGCAGGGGCAGCTCGAAGTCGCCGTACGACACCGGCATCTTCCCGGCGCCGCCGCCCGTGAAGGACGCCGTGCGCACGAGGCTGTGGCTCTGCTCGCGCCAGGGTGCGCGGACGAACCGGGTCGGCGGGAAGTGGGAGGCGCGCCAGAGGGCCTCGGTGCGGGCCGCCGGCGTCGGCCGCCGGGACGGGACGTCGCCCAGCGGGTCGTCCAGACCGAGCGCGACCGCCACCAGGCCGTCGACGCCGAGCAGGTGCGCGATGACCCCGGCGACGGTGGTGCGGCGGCTCGTCGACTCGTCGGAACGGAACCAGCGCAGCCGGACCGGCGCGTGCCACTCGGCGTCGCCGAAGTCCTGCAGCAGAGCGTCCAGGCGCGCGGTCTCGGCGTCGTAGGCGGCGGCCCAGTCCGGTACCGGGATGCGCGGCGGGCGCCGCTCCAGGCAGGTGTCCAGAACGCGGGTGCGCAGCCCCGGGTCCAGGTCGAGGCTCTCGGGGCGTTGCAGCAGTCCGACCGCCTCGCGCAGCCGCCGGGCCTCGTCGGCGCAGGAGCCGCACTCGCCGAGGTGCTCCTCGACGGCCGTTGCGTCCTCGGCCGAGCACGCGGCCAGCGCCCAGGCGCCGAGCAGGGCCTTCAGCACGGGGTGCTCGAAGACGGGCGGGGCGGGCGGCGGTGCCGTGTGGCCGGGGTCCGCGGGCGCGGGCAGCGGCAGTCCGCTGTCCTCGACGGAGACCCGGGGTATGGGTATCCGCGGCGGGCGCCCCCGCTCCGGGGCGTCGCCGAGCCCGGGCGCGTCCGGCCCCGCCGGCCGGTCGGTCCTGCCCGATCCCGAGGGGGCGCCGGCCCCGCGCCCACCCTCGCCGTCTTCATCCCGAATGCCGCTTTCGCCCCGGGTGGTGCCCTTCCCGTCGTTGTCGTTCTCCCCCTCGTCGCCGTCATACGCCTCGAACCGGTCCGGCCCGTTCACACCGCACCCCCGTACCCGGGCGGTGCGCCCGGTGCCTCGGTGTCGTGGGCGGTGGAGAGCAGTTGCAGGCCCAGGCGCAGGCGGCGGCGGGCCTCGTCCTCGGTGATGCCGAGCTCGGCGGCGGTCTGGCGGTAGTCGCGGCGCTGGAAGTAGGCCCGCTCCAGGGCCGAGCGCAGCGGGACGGGCATGGACTGCACGATGTAGTCGGCGCGGGCGGCGACCGAGGCGCGGCGCACCTTGTGCTCCAGTTCCTCGGTGGTGCCGGAGCCCTCGCCGGCGAGGGCGGCGGTCTCGGTGGCGCGCAGCCGCTGCACGGCGAGCCGGTGGGTCAGGGTGGCGACCCAGGTGCGCAGCGGGCCCTGCCTGGGGTCGTAGGAGTCGGGGTGTTCCCAGACGTGGATGAAGACCTCGCGGGTGATGCCGTCGGCGGCGCGCTCGTCGCCGAGGACGCGGTGGGCGAGGCCGTGCACGAGGGAGGCGAACCGGTCGTAGAGCTCACCGATGGCGGCGGCTTCCCCGCGGGCGAGCCGCTGCTGCATCTTGCGGTCCCAGCGAGGCGGTACATCCTTTTTCGCCATGCGGCCCCCTCACCCCCTGCTCGTTTCCCGCGCCCGTGCTCTGTCCAGCCTGTGCCCGGCGTCACCTCGAATGTAGTCGGCACGTCCGGTAGCGCACGCCCCTTTGTGGCAATGTGCGCCCCCTGACCGGCCGTAGGTGGTAGAGGACCATCTGCGGTCGCACCGGTTGCCTTTGGGCTCGCGCCTACCCCGCCACCCTCCGATCAGACCTGACTGAAGAGGATCGAACAGGATCGAAGTCGACTAAAACAAGCCTCTTCCGCGGGAGATCTGTTTTTCGGGTTGTGTTTCAGGGAACGGCCGCTGGGCAGCCGCGCTGCAAGGAAGCGTAGGGTCTGCTTCCGGTTTGGCGAGCGAGGGGCGTGGTGGTGACCTTCAAAGTGACCGGCGGTGAGCAGGGTGAATGGGCCGTGCTCCAGGTGTCGGGCGAGCTGGATCTGGTGACGTCGCCGGTGCTGCGTCAGCGCGTGCACGACGTGGTGGCCGAGGGGCACCACTGTCTCGTCCTGGATCTGTCCGAGGTGTTCTTCTGCGACTCCAGCGGCGTCGGCGTGCTCATCGCGGCCCGCCGGCTGATCCGTTCCTGCCAGGGTCGGCTGCGCCTCGTGCTGCCCGCGCGGGGCGCGGCCGACGGCTCCCATGTCAACCGGGTCCTCGGCGCGCTGGGCGTGCGCAGGCTGTTCGACGTGTACGGCGACGTGGACGCGGCCCTCGGCGACGAGGGCGAACCCCTGTCCGCGTGACGGCCCGATGACGCACGGTAGGCCGGGTGTTGCCGTTCTGGTGCGCCGTTGTCCCGGAATTCCCCCGGTTTTGGCACAAGTGACGTTTTCCCGCGCCCGAGCGGCGCCCTGCGTCGTACGCTCCGACCGAGACGCACCCCACCTGACGTAAGGCGGCCCGAAAGAGACATGGTCAGCAGCGAGTACGAGCGCAGGATCGCCGCCCGGTTCGCCACCTTCGACCAGGATGGCAACGGCTACATCGACCGCGAGGACTTCTACGGCGCGGCCAAGGCGCTGCTCACGGAGTTCGCGGTGGCAGCCCGCTCCGACATGGGGCAGGCCCTGTACGGCGGCGCCGAGGCCTTCTGGCAGGGCATGGCCGGGATCGCGGACCGCGACGGCGACCAGCGCATCACGCGCGAGGAGTTCGTCAACGGCGCGGTCAAGCGCCTGCGCGACAACCCCGACCGGTTCGCCGAGATCGCCCGCCCCTTCCTGCACGCGGCCCTGGACGGCGCCACGGACACGAGGTG
>NZ_JBEXSH010000511.1:0-6489 GCF_040613555.1 Streptomyces sp. NPDC006265 | reverse complement strand
GGGCAGCCGGGTCGGCACGGCACCCGGGCGGGTGAAGGCTGAGGCGGGGGCGGGACCGGGCCGGCGGCGTCGGACCGGCTGCCGACGGCTTGAGGTGGGGTCAGCGGGACTCGGTCAGACCGGAGTTGTCCTCGACACCCTGACCAGCGTGCTGACCGGCACCCGCACCGGCTCCGGCACCCGCTTCGTCCCCACCGGCCTGCTCACCGGCACCCGCACCGGCCTCTTCACCGGCCCCGGCTTCCTGGCCGGCCCCGGCCTCCTCACCGGCTCCGGCCTCGTCACCGGCTCCGGCCTCCTCACCGGCGCCCGCTTCCTCACCGGCACCGGCCTCGTCGCCCGCACCGGCTTCCTCGCCTGCGCCCGCGGCTCCGCCCGCGCCGAGGGTCGCGCCGACCGCCTCCAGGGCGGTGGTCACCGGCTGGAAGAATGTCTCGCCGCCGGCCGTGCAGTCGCCGCTGCCGCCGGAGGTCAGGCCGATGGCGAGACCGTCCTGGGTGAACAGCGAGCCGCCACTGTCGCCGGGTTCGGCGCAGACATCGGTCTGGATGAGGCCGGTGACCGTGCCCTCCGGGTAGTTCACCGTGGCGTCGAGGCCGAGGACCTGGCCGTCGTTGAGCCCGGTGGTGCTGCCCATCCGGAAGACCTGCTGGCCGACGGTCGCCTCGGCGGCCTCGGTGATCTGGACGGTCTGGTCGCCGGTGTTGACCTCGCTGGGCGCCTCGGTCGCCGGGTCGTCGTACTTCACGAGTGCGAAGTCACCGTTGCCGGGGAAGGTGGCCTGGTCGACCGTGGCGATCGGCTGGCCGCCCTGGGCGTCGGACCACTCGTTGCCGCCGAGGGTGCAGTGACCGGCGGTCAGGAACGCCGGGGAGCCGTCGCCCGCGGTGACGTTGAAGCCGAGGGAGCAGCGCGAGCCGCCCGCGAAGATGGCGTCGCCCCCGGAGACGAACGGCTTGAAGGTGCCGGAGGACTTCTTGACGGTGGCCATGCCGGAGCCGAGCTCCTGCACGGTGCTCTCCAGTCTGTCCCACTTGGCGCCGGTCACCGTGCTGTCCGCCGTCACCAGGAGCTTGTTGGTGCGCGGGTCGATCGACCACGAGGTGCCCGCGATGGTCGCCTCGGACTTCAGCGTCGACGCCCCGTCCTGGAGCTCCGACCAGCTGTTCTCGACCTCGCGGACCTTCGCGCCGGCCGCCTTCGCCTGCACGACCACGTTGTTGTTGTCGCCCGGCACGACGTTGACGACCAGCTGCTTGCTGGCACTGTCGTAGTAGGAGCCGCCGAACGCCTCACCGAGGAGCCCGGAGAGCTGCGAGGCGAGATCCGAGGCGTCGCCCGCCTTCAGGGTCTTCGGCGCGGCCGCCGCGTCGTCGGACGAACCGTCCTGCGAGGCATTGGCGTTGGGGAGCAGGATCGCGGCCGCGCCGAGCGCCACCACGCTGCCCGCCGCTATCGCGGCCTTGCGCTTCGGAATTCGCTTGTGACTCAAACTTCTCTCCTCCTGGGGAACGGAGTAGGTGCCGCCGTCCGGCAGCTTCTGGGGGGCGCCTGGATGGCTGTTGGTACGCACGGGCCGCACGAGGCGTTCAATTCCGTTTGCAAGTGATCCCTTCGCATCGCGGAATCAGCCAACTCCCGCCGCCCGCACGGCGACCGCGCCCATCCGCGGCCGCCCTGTTCACATGGGGCGGCTCAGGCGGGCCGGACCCGGCCGGAGGGCGGAGAGCCATGGCCGGATGACGGCCTTTCAGCAACGGGCACCGTTCCGGCACGGCGGAACGAAACGCTCCGTATCCGGCCGGGAACGATCTGTCGCCGACACGGAGCCGAATCCCGGCTTCAGCGAATCTGCACATCGAATGCTCAACCCGGTCACCGAACGGAGGGTTATCCACACCCCGGCCGCGTCGGTCACGCCTTTGGGGCGGGAGTGCCGGATTCGCCGCACCCCGGAACAAGGGCCGGGATGCGCCGATGCGGTGCCGCATGTGAAGAACTCGCCGCCAAGCGGTGCGCAGACCTGCACGGATCGGTGCCGCTGGGGCGCAAGTTCCCTGGTGAGGGGGGTGGTTGATTGGAAGCCCGGACCCGCAGCGTGCTTTGATCCATCGCACCGCGGGGGCCGCTCAGGGCGTTCGGAAACGGACGCCCGGTGCCCGCGGTCGCGGCCGTCATCTGTCCCCAGAGGGGGCCGCTCCCCCCTTGTGAGATATCCATATGAAGGGAAGTTCCATCATGAACTCCACCCCCCAGGTTGAGACCGTCGAGATCGCTGACGCCCAGCTCGACGCCATCTCCGGCGGCCTGTCCGTGAACGCCGTCAACACCGTCACCGACACCGTCGACGGCATTGCCCCGGTCTCCGGCCTGGTCGACACCGCCGTCGGCACCGTCGAGGGCGTCACCGGCCTGAACACGGCCCCGGTCACCGGCCTGGTCTCCGGCCTCTGAGCGAGCCCTAGTGCCGTTGATTCCCGGAACCGCAGCCGGCGGTTCCGGGTTCTTCGGGTTCCGCATGCACCTCTTGCACGGTCGTCGGCATCTTCGCCACGGCCGTGAGTACCTCTTCTACGGGTGAGGGAAGTTCCTTGCAGTTCCGCCAACAGGCCCTCGCCAAGCTCCAGTCACCGGAGGAACTCGATCTCCCGGTGCGCTTCGCCCGCCCGCAGGGCTGGCTCGTGCTCTCGGTGACGGTGGTCGCGATGGCCGCCGCCTCGGTGTGGGCGGTGACCGGCTCGGTGACCTCCACCGTCAGCGCACCCGCCATCATCACGCACGGGCAGGGCAGCTACCTCCTCCAGAGCCCCGTCGCGGGCCAGGTCACGGCGGTGCTCACCAAGCAGGGCCGGCGGGTACCCGCGAACTCCCCCGTGCTCAAGGTCCGTACGGCCAAAGGCGAAGCGGTCGTCCGCACGCTCGACGCGGGCCGCGTCTCCGCACTCGCCGCGACCGTCGGGCAGATCATCCAGACCGGCGCGAACGTCGCCGCCGTCGAGAAGGTCTCCCGTACCGGGGACCCGCTCTACGCGACCGTGTACGTCCCCGCCGAGAACGCCGCCTCGATCCCCGACGACGCGGCCGTGGACCTGACCGTGCAGTCGGTGCCGACGCAGGAGTACGGCGTGCTGCGCGGCCATGTGAAGGCGGTGGACCGCTCGGCCCAGTCCCCGCAGCAGATCGCCGCGTTCCTCGGAGACAGCCAGCTGGGCGAGCAGTTCACCAAGAAGGGCAGGCCGGTGGCCGTGACGGTCCGGCTGGACAAGTCCTCCGACACGAAGAGCGGCTACAGGTGGTCGTCCACGGACGGCCCCCCGTTCAAGCTGACCTCCATGACGCTGGCCTCCGGTGCGATCCGGCTGGCCGACCAGCACCCCGTCGACTGGCTGCTGCCATGAGCGCGACCGCACAGGATCCCCGGAGCAGGCGCCGCGCCGCCCCGCCGAAGCGCAAGGTGCCCAAGGCCGGGGCGAAGACCGTCCGCACCCCCACCGTGCTCCAGATGGAAGCCGTCGAGTGCGGCGCCGCCTCCCTGGCGATGGTGCTCGGCCACTACGGCAAGCATGTCCCGCTGGAGGAACTGCGCATCGCCTGCGGTGTCTCCCGGGACGGTTCGCGTGCCAGCAACCTCCTGAAGGCGGCCCGCTCCTACGGCCTGACGGCCAAGGGCATGCAGATGGACCTGGCCGCCCTCGCCGAGGTGAAGTCGCCGGCCGTCCTGTTCTGGGAGTTCAACCACTACGTCGTCTACGACGGCATGGGTCGGCGTTTCGGCCGTCGCGGCGTCTACATCAACGACCCCGGCAAGGGCCGCCGGTTCGTCCCCATGGAGGACTTCGACGGCAGCTTCACCGGTGTCGTGCTGGTGATGGAGCCCGGCGAGGACTTCGCCCGGGGCGGCCGCAAGCCGGGCGTGCTGGGCGCGATGCCCGCCCGGCTGCGCGGCACGGCGGGCACCATGCCCGCGGCGGTGCTGTCGAGCCTGCTGCTCGTGGCGGTCGGAGCGGCGGTGCCCGCGCTCAGCCGCACCTACATCGACGAGTTCCTGATCGGAAACCAGACCTCGCTGCTCGGCGTGCTGTTCACGTCGATGGCGGCGTGCGTGCTGCTCACGGTCCTGCTGACCTGGCTCCAGCAGTCCAACCTGCTGCGCGGGCGCATCATCTCCTCCACCCTGTCCAGCGCCCGCTTCCTGCGGCATCTGCTGCGGCTGCCGGTGACGTTCTTCTCCCAGCGCAGCCCGGCCGACCTGGTGCAGCGCCTGCAGTCCAACGACGCCGTGTCCGAGACCCTGTCCCGCGACCTCGCGGCGGCGGGCGTGGACGCGATCGTGGTCGTCCTGTACGCGGTACTGCTCTACACCTACGACCCACAGCTGACGTTCGTGGGCATCGGCGTGGCCCTGCTGAACGTCGTCGCCATGCGCGTCGTCATCCGGCTGCGGGCGACCCGCACGGCGAAGCTGCGCGCGGACACGGCACGTCTGACCAACACCGCCTACACGGGCCTTCAGCTCATCGAGACGATGAAGGCGACCGGCGGCGAGGACGGCTACTTCCGCAAGTGGGCCGGGCAGCACGCCACCACCCTGGAGGAGCAGCAGCGGCTCGGCGTGCCGAGTGCCTGGCTGGGCGTGGTCGCGCCGACGCTGGCCACCCTCAACAGCGCGCTGATCCTGTGGATCGGCGGCATGCGGGCGGTCGAGGGGCACATCTCGGTGGGTCTGCTCGTCGCGTTCCAGGCGCTGGTCACCCGGTTCACCGCCCCGCTGACCCGGCTGAACGGTGTCGCGGGCCGCATCCAGGACTTCGCGGCGGACGTGGCCCGGCTCAAGGACGTGGAGAACTTCAAGGCCGACCCGCTCTACGGCCGCCCCGGCTCCGGCGAGTCCACGCGCCGCCTCCAGGGCCATGTCGAGCTGGAGGACATCACATTCGGCTACAGCCCGCTCGACAAGCCCCTGCTCACCGGCTTCGACCTGACGGTCGGTCCAGGGCAGCAGGTGGCCCTGGTCGGCGGTTCGGGCAGCGGCAAGTCCACGGTGTCCCGGATGATCTCCGGGCTGTACGCGCCGTGGGAGGGGGTGATCCGCATCGACGGGCAGCGCATCGACGACATCCCGCGAGGGGCGCTGGCCGCCTCGGTCTCCTTCGTCGACCAGGACGTGTTCCTCTTCGAGGGCACCGTCCGCGACAACGTGGCGCTGTGGGACCCGTCGATCCCCGACGATGCGGTGGAGGACGCGCTGCGCGACGCCGCTCTGTACGACGTGATCACGCGCCGCCCCGGCGGTATCCACAGCAGGGTCGAGCAGGACGGCCGCAACTTCTCCGGCGGGCAGCGCCAGCGCCTGGAGATAGCCCGGGCGCTGGTGCGGCGGCCGAGCATCCTGGTGCTCGACGAGGTGACGAGCGCGCTGGACGCGGAGACCGAGCAGGTCGTGATGGACAATCTGCGCCGGCGCGGCTGCGCCTGTGTGGTGATCGCGCACCGGCTGAGCACGGTGCGCGACAGCGACGAGATCGTCGTCCTGGAGCACGGCACGGTCGTGGAGCGGGGACGGCACGAGGACCTGGTGGCCCGCGGCGGCGCGTACGCAGCACTGGTCAGGGAGCGGTGACATGACGGCCGTTCACGAAGGACACGACGGCGACCTGGTGCTGGGCGCCTTCGGGCAGATGGGTTCGCGCATCGACTGCGCCGGGTTCAACCGCCTCGACCTCGAAGGCCCGCAGGTGCTGTGGATGGTCGCCTCCGGCGCCGTGGACCTGTTCGCGGTCGACGCCGGGCAGCAGGGCCACTGGCACCATCTGGGCCGGCTGGAGGCGGGCTCGCTGGTGCTCGGCCCGGTGCCGGGCCCGCAGCACACCCTGGTGGCCCGGCCGCTGCGGGACTGCGTCGTGCACCGCATCGGCCTGCGCGAGCTGTACCAGCAAGCCAACACGGCGACCTGGTCGTACGACGAGTACGGCAACCCGCAGTACGTGCCGCCGACGACGAGTCCGCTGGAGTACGCGCTCGCCCTCGGGGTCGGCCGCAGCCTGTCGATCCTCTTCCAGGCGCCGATGGCCACCGAGCGGGCCGCAGTGCCCACCGACGACGACGTGTTCTGGATGCAGGTGCCGCCGGGCAGCGTGCAGTACGGCTCGCTGTACGGCGCGGAGGCCGCGGCCGACCTGCTGATGGACCCCGCGCTGTGGCAGTCCGTGGTCGACCAGCAGTACCGGCTGCTGACCACGCTGGACCGCTGGATCGAGCAACTGGAGCGTACCCACGAGACGCGCACCGCCGAGGGCATCAAGGCCGGTGAGGCGGTACGCGCCCAGGCCGACCAGACGCTGCTCGCCTCCATAGGCAAGCGCTCCTCGAAGCGCACGACCGCGGCCGACGCGGACGCCACGTACGCGGCCTGCAAGCTGGTCGGGCAGGCGGCCGGGATCCGTATCACCGAGCCGACCCAGAAGGGCACCGGCGGAGACCGTCTCGACC
>NZ_JBEXSH010000510.1:0-6499 GCF_040613555.1 Streptomyces sp. NPDC006265 | reverse complement strand
GGCCCGTCGGGACCCGCGTTAGCCGCGCAGGCCGGGCAGACCGTCCCCCAGAGCGGCTCCGCGGGGCCGGGCTTCGGCGCCGGGAAGGCGGCCGCCGCCCGGGCCTCCGCCGAGCAGGCGGGGGCCGGGAGCGCCGCCGCACAGGCCTCCGGTGTCGCCCCGAGCGCACTGTCCGGGCCGCAGGGGGCCCCCACCGTCCCTCCGCAGTCCGCCGGACCCGGCAGCGCCCAGCCCGGCGCCGCCGCCTCCTCCGGCCCTCCCCTCAGCGCGGGCCCGGGCGGCGGTCAGTCCTCCTGGGCGCAGCAGGTGCACCGGCTCGCCGCAGCCGGCGGAGGTGACGAGCAGCCCGTCGCGCCCTGGAAGCCGCCGGTCGAGGACGTGTTCCAGGCGGCCGCCCGCCGTCAGGCCGAGGCCCGCCCCGCGGGACTGGGCAAGCGTCTGGCCGCCCGGCTGCTGGACACCGTCGTCCTCGCCGCCCTCACCGCCTCGGCCGCCGTGCCACTCGGCACCAAGGCGCTCGACCACGTCAACGAGAAGATCGACGCGGCCAAACTCTCCGGCGAGACCGTCACGGTCTGGCTGCTCGACGGTACGACCTCGATCTACCTCGGCATCATCCTGGCCGTCCTGCTGCTCGCCGGGGTCCTGTGCGAGGTGCTGCCCACCGCCAGGTGGGGCCGCACCCTCGGCAAGAAGCTGATGGGTCTCGAAGTGCGGGACATCGAGGCCCATGGCGCACCGGAGTTCGGCGCGGCCCTGCGCCGCTGGCTGGTCTACAGCGTGCCCGGGCTCCTCGTCGTCGGGATCGTCGGCGTCGCCTGGTGCCTCTTCGACCGGCCCTGGCGCCAGTGCTGGCACGACAAGGCCGCACACACTTTCGTGGCGGGCTGAGCTCCCTCGGACGGCCGTCTGCCGGATGCGCAGCCCGCGGGTTCGCGGTCGACTCGGGCCATGAGCAGTGAACCGCCCCCCGGCTCCGGTCAGCAGCCTCCGGACGACGACCCGTTCCGGAAGCGCCCCCCGGACGAGCCGCCCGGTGAGGGCGCGGGCTCGCCCTACGGCAGCGAGCCCCCGCCGTACGAGGGTGGCGGCCCGAACGGCCCGAGCGGTCCCGGCGGCCCCTACGGCGGCGGCTCCTATCCCACCGACCCCCTCGCCGGTATGCCCCCGCTCGCCGACAGCGTCATGCGCACGCTCGCGCGCATCATCGACATGATCCTGGTGGGGGTCGTCGTCTGGCTGCTCACCTGGGGCTTCGGTGTCAACGAGTACGACGTGGACAGCGACCGCATCGAGATCAGCAAGTCGTTCTGGCAGTCGGCGGTCGCCGCCGTCCTCTACATCGCCTACGACACCGTCCTGACCGCGCGGACCGGCCAGACCCTCGGCAAGAAACTGCTGCGCATGCGGGTGGCCAACCTGGACAACGGCGCGACGCCCTCCGTGCAGAACGCGCTGGCGCGCGCCGCGGTGCTGTGGATCCCGTTCGCCTTCTGCTGCGCCTGTGTGTGGACCGCGGTCTGCGGCGGCTGGAGCTACTTCGACCGGCCCTACAAGCAGGGCCTGCACGACAAGGCGGCCAAAACGGTCGTGGTCAGCACGAAGTGAGGTACAGAAGGATCGGCTGGGGTGCGGCGGGCGGTCAGGAGGCCGCCCGTTCGCGTACCGGCTCCGGGGCCGGCGCCGGGACCGACGCCCGTAGCGGTTCCTGGGGCGCGGGCTGCTCCACCGCGGCCGGGCGCTTCCCGGGCAGCGGCACGGTCATGGCGACCAGCAGTCCGAGGGCGAGCGCCGCGACGGAGATGACCGCGATCCCCGCACCCGAACTCGTCTGAGACAGCAGCAGCATGGCGAGGGTCGAGAAGATCACGGTGCACGAACCGTAGGCGAGCTGTGCGGCAGTCGGACGGGGCATGGCCATCATGTCCTCGAAAGTGGGGGTCCACGGTGGTGTCGGCCTGGCATGACGCCGGCTTCCGGGCGCTCCGCCAACCGACATTCTCACCGCCAGGGTGCCCGACCGGAACCGGCGGTAAGCGTGACCTAATCAACAAGGGCGGTGCACAGGGGGCGCACGGAGTCATGACGTCCACCTAGTGGACATATGTACGCGCCCGCACGGCCGGTGGGGAGGGCCGCGGGACAACCGTTTGGTTGTCCGTAAAACGAACGTCGCCTCCGCATAGTGCACTTGGCTTGTCCAAGTCAAGGTCTGTCTTTTCTTCTAAACCTCTAGTCAAATGTCGTCACTTGACTACACGCGTTGATCACGTGCGCGCGGATTTCCGTGACCGGGACCCTGCCTGCCGCGCGCCCGAACGCGGGGGAGGATCTCAAGTGACCAGTAGACCCTGGACGTTCAGAGCAGCCGCCATAGGCGTGGCGCTCGCGGCGGCCACCGCCACCGCCTCGACGTACGCGGCGGCCGACGACGCCTCGGCCCCCCGGTCCACCACCGTGGACCGGCATGACCCGGCGGATCGTCACCACGACGAGCACGACCTCGAAGGCCCGCTGAGCAAGACACAGGACGCTCAGCGCCAGGAAGCCCTGAAGCAGGTCATATCGGGCAAGAACAAGGTCAAGAAGCGCGAAGGTTCGAAGGTCGTCCAGCTCAAGGGCAAGAAGGGCGACAACAAGTACGTCGAGCTCGGCCGCGAGAAGACCGACAAGATCTTCACGATCCTGGTCGAGTTCGGCGACAAGGTCGACAGCCGCTACGGCGGCACCCCCGGCCCGCTGCATAACACGATAGCCAAGCCCGACCGCAAGAAGGACAACTCCACGGCGTGGAGGGCCGACTACGACCAGGAGCACTTCCAGGACCTGTACTTCGGTCACGGCAAGGGCGTCAACTCGGTCAAGACCTACTACGAGAAGCAGTCCTCGGGCCGCTACTCGGTCGACGGCGAGGTCTCCGACTGGGTCAAGGTCCCCTACAACGAGGCCCGTTACGGCAACAACGCCTGCGGTGACACCAACTGCTCGAGCGTGTGGAACGTCGTCAGCGACGGTCTGAACGCCTGGGTCGACCGGCAGAAGGCGGCCGGCCGCACCGACGCGCAGATCAAGGCGGACGTCGCCCGGTTCGACGAGTGGGACCGCTACGACTTCGACGGCGACGGCGACTTCAACGAGCCCGACGGCTACATCGACCACTTCCAGATCGTGCACGCCGGCGAGGACGAGTCCGCGGGCGGCGGCGCCCAGGGCACCGACGCGATCTGGGCCCACCGCTGGTACGCCTTCGGCACCGACGCCGGCGCCAGCGGCCCCGAGCAGAACAAGCTCGGCGGCGCGCAGATCGGCTCCACCGGCATCTGGGTCGGCGACTACACCGTCCAGCCGGAGAACGGCGGACTCGGCGTCTACGCCCACGAGTACGGCCACGACCTCGGTCTGCCGGACCACTACGACACCTCGGGCGGCGAGAACTCCACCGGCTTCTGGACGCTGATGTCGTCCGGGTCCTGGCTCGGCACCGGCAAGAACGAGATCGGCGACCTGCCCGGCGACATGACCGCCTGGGACAAGATGCAGCTGGGCTGGCTGAACTACGACAAGGCCAAGGCCGGGGTCAACTCCTGGCACAAGCTGGGCCTCGCCGAGTACAACACCAAGCACAAGCAGGCCCTGGTCGTCGACCTCCCCAAGAAGGCGGTCACCACCGAGGTCGTCACCCCCGCCGAGGGCAAGACCCAGTGGTGGAGCGGCAGCGGTGACAACCTCAAGAACACCCTGACGCGTGTCGTCGACCTGACCGGCAAGTCGAAGGCGCAGCTGACCCTCGACGGCTGGTACGACATCGAGGCCAACTACGACTTCCTCTACACCGAGGTCTCGACCGACGGCGGCGCCAACTGGACCGCAGTGGACGGCACGGTGGACGGCCGGCCGATCCAGCGTGACGCCAGCGACAAGCCGGTCCTGACCGGCACGGTCGACGGCTACAAGAAGCTCGCCTTCCCGCTCGACGCCTACGCCGGCAAGAAGATCGAGCTCCGCTTCCGCTACCAGACCGACGGCGGCGTGGCCCAGAAGGGCTTCGCGGCCGACGCGATCACGGTGACGGCCGACGGTGCGCCCGTCTTCTCCGACAACGCCGAGACCGCGGACGGCGCGTGGAAGGCCACCGGCTTCTCCCGCATCGGCGCGTCCTTCACCAAGGACTACGCGCAGTACTACATCGCCGAGAACCGGCAGTACGTGTCGTACGACAAGACGCTGAAGACCGGTCCGTACAACTTCGGCTTCACGGCGCGCCCGGACTGGGTGGAGCACTACGCGTACCAGAACGGCCTGTTGATCTGGAAGTGGGACACCTCCCAGGTGGACAACAACACCAGCCAGCACAAGGGCACCGGTCTGGTCCTGCCGATCGACTCGCACCCGGACGCGCTGAAGTGGGCCGACGGCACCCTGATGCGCAACCGCGTCCAGGCCTACGACTCGCCGTTCAGCCGCTACCGCACCGGCGGCATGACGCTGCACAAGGCGGACGTGGCGAAGTACATCCCGGGCTCGAAGGGCGTCTCGGTCTTCAACGACCGGAAGAACGACTACTACGACGAGTCGAACCCGACCGCGGGTGTCAAGATCACTGACACCAACACGAAGATCAAGATCCTCAAGGAAGCCAAGAACGGCTCGACGATCGAGCTGGAGGTCGGCCCCGCGGGTAGGTAATCCGCATCCTTGCAGGTCAGAACATGATCGGCGGTGACCCACTGGCGGGTCACCGCCGATCCGTGTTTAGGTGCGTCCTGTGACTCTCTTATTGACACCGACCGACACGGGGGGATGAGCGCATGGCCGCAGGAGGCTTCTGCAAGCTGCCGAACGGCACGGTGGTGGTGGCACTGAACCTGCCCAGCCCCGCCGCCGACGGCCCCGGCGCCGTCCGCGTCCTCGTCCACTCCGCGAACCGGGCGCGGGCCCTGACCAGGCTCCGTAACCTCGGTCTGCGGTCGGTCTACCTGCGCGGCAACGCCGCCCCTCCGACCCCCGACGAGATCACCGCGGTCCTGCACCACCCCGACGGCCTGATATGGCGCACGGCCCCCGGCAACGGTGTCGCGTCGAGCCCGGAGCTGGTCCAGGAGCTGTGGCGCCCGATCAGAGCCCTCCTGCGGCGCCCGACGCCCCAGACCTGAACCGCGGGGGCCCGCCGGAGACCGGGCCTACTGCACGACCGGCTTGCCCGACAGTTCCACGCCCGCCTCGCGCAGCTCCTCCAAGGCGCGCTCGGTGCTCTCGTGCGCCACCCCGGCCGTCAGGTCCAGCAGGACCTGCGTACGGAAGCCCTCCCGGGCGGCGTCCAGCGCCGTGGCGCGCACGCAGTGGTCCGTGGCGATGCCGACCACGTCGACCTCGGTGACGTCGCGGGAGCGCAGCCAGTCGGCCAGCGGCGTGCCGTTCTCGTCGGCGCCCTCGAAACCGCTGTACGCCGCCGAGTACGCCCCCTTGTCGAACACCGCGTCGATCGCGCCGGAGGCGACGGCGGGGGCGAAGTTCGGGTGGAAGCCGACGCCCTCGGTGCCGGCCACGCAGTGCGCGGGCCAGGAGCGGGCGTAGTCCGGGTTCGGGGAGAAGTGGCCGCCGGGGGCGATGTGGTGGTCGCGGGTGGCCACGACGTGCTGGTAGCCGGACCCGGCGGCCTGCCCGATCAGCTCCGTGACCGCGGCGGCCACATCGGCACCGCCGGACACCGCGAGGCTGCCCCCCTCGCAGAAGTCGTTCTGCACATCGACGACGATCAAGGCGCGGCGCATGGTCGGTGTCCTTCGGCTATGAGGTCGGCAAGCCCGGCCGTTGAACCACCGAGCCTATTGACAAGGAGGAGCGGACGGGAGGGGTCGCGGGTCCGCACATCACGGCACACCGCAATTAGCTACCCGAGGACTCGTGCAGGTACTCCGTGGGAAGGACGGGCTCCCCGCGTGAGAGCTGCGTGGCCGACATGGGCAGACCGGCGCGCGCCCTCGTGTGCCGCTCGCGCGCCGCGTCCAGGGGCTCACGTGCCACCACCTCGCCCCCCTTGACCAGCTCCACCAGCAACTGCCGGTCCGCGAGCCCGGCGGGCACCGGCCCGGTGCCGATCACCTCGGCCTCGGCGACCCCGTAGGAGTCCGGCCGCCGCGCGGCCCACTTGCGTCCGCCCACCGACGTCTTGCCGCCGCTGGACTTCTTGGCCACCGGCACCAGCGGTGCCTTCGGGTCGGCGGACTCGGCCCGCGCGACCAGCTTGTAGACCATCGAGGAGGTCGGGTGGCCGGACCCGGTCACCAGCTGCGTACCGACGCCGTACGCGTCCACCGGCGCCGCGGCCAGCGAGGCGATCGCGTACTCGTCCAGGTCCGAGGTCACGACGATCTTCGTATCCCTCGCGCCCAGCTCGTCGAGCTGCTTGGGCACCCGGTGCGGCACCAGCAGCAGATACCCCGAGTCGATCCGCCCCCCGCCCACCTCGGGTCCGGCGACCACGACCGCCGTGCGGACC
>NZ_JBEXSH010000509.1:0-6528 GCF_040613555.1 Streptomyces sp. NPDC006265 | reverse complement strand
CCTGCCCGACCCGGCGCCGGGCCAGCACGGCGGCGAGCACTCCGGTGCCCGTACCCAGGTCGAACGCCGTACGCACGGCCCCGCCGCCCGGCAGGGGCGCCCGTGCGACGAGGTCGACGTACTCGCTCCTGGTCGGCGCGAACACCCCGTAGTGCGGGTGGATCCGCGCGCCCAGCGCCGGTACGGCAACGCCCTTCTCCCGCCACTCCCGGGCTCCGATCACCCCCAGCAGCTCGGTGAGGGCTACGGCGACAGGCCCGCCGCCCGGGGGCCCGTATGCCTCGTCGCACGCCCGGCGTACATCCGGCGCGCGGCGCAGCGCCAGGGTGTGGTCCTCCTCCAGCTGGACGAGCAACTTGCCGAGCACGCGCGCCCGGTGGGCGCGGAACCGGCGGTGTGCGTGAAAGGCCTCGGCCGGGGCTCCCGGCATTTCGTGCGCGCTGCGGCCGACGCGGCGGTCCATGGCGCGCAGCAGCTGCCGGGCGTTGTGGAAATCCCCGCGCCACAGCAACGCGGTGCCCTCACAGGCCAGTCGGTGGGCGACGGCGGCCGGCGTCAGGTCGTCGGCGACGACGACCCGGCGAGGCAGGGGCAGGCCGGATTCAGAGTGCCAGCGGGCGGAACGGGGTCGAGCCTCGACCCAGTGGATCGTGGACACGGCAGACTCCTCGGAAGGTCGAACGTGAGCGAACGCGCGAAGCCACGACGACCACGTCACCGAGGACCATGCCGAGTGTCATCAACGAGCCTTTCGAGGAAGGGAAGCTGCCGAATCAAGAGTGCCAGATCTCGCGGGGGATGGCCCGCCACAGCAGGGTGCACCACGGCCAAGTCGCCCGGGTCCGTAAAACCGCGCACCACATCCGCAAGCACCGGGCTTGCTGAGCGTCGCCGAGCGCTCACACTCAAGTGGCCCTGCCCCATACCCTGACAGTGGACGCCGAACAGAGAAGGGGCGAGACCGTGCCATCTGACGCTACCCCTGACCCCTACGCCGACCCGCTTGTCTTCGGGCCACGGCTCCAGATCCTGCGCACTCGCAAGGGCCTCACCCGTGAGCAACTCGGAGGCCTCGTCGGCCGCTCCGGTTCCTGGGTCAAGGGCATCGAAACAGGCCGTCTCAAGACACCCAGACTCGAAGTGATCCTCCGCATCGCCGAGATCCTCCGCCTACGGGACCTCTCCGACCTCACAGGAGACCAGTCCGTACGCGTCGGCCTCTTCACCGGACCCGGACACCCACGCCTCCCCGAAGTGAAGTCGGCTGTCGATGCCTTTCCACTCACCACCGAGCGCCAGGCACCCCCCGCCGAGCACCTCCGCGCTCGCCTCGCACGTGCTTGGGCCGCCCGACACTCGGCCCCGAACCACCGTGAGGTCATCGGCGGATTGCTGCCGGACCTGATCCGCGACGCGCAGGCGACGGCGCGCCAGGCCGACTCCGGACCGGAACGGCGTGCGGCACAGGCGGTCCTCGCGGAGGTGTACTCCCTCGCACAGTTCTTCTGCGCCTACCAGCCCGACCCGGCGCTGCTGTGGCGTGTCGCCGACCGCGCCCTGATCGCTGCTCAGGAGTCCGAGGACCCGCACACGATCGGCGTTGCCGCGTGGCTCGCCGCTCAGGCACACCGTGACAGTGGGCCCGCCCACTTCGACGCTGCCGACGCCGTGAACCTGGGCGCGCTGGCCTACCTCGAACCGCTGCTGCCGAACGCCGGCGACGATGTCCTCGCGATCACGGGCGCCCTCACCTTTGAAGCCGGTTACACGGCAGCCCACCGGGGCGAGGCGGGGACAGCCTGGCGGTACTGGGACCAGGCCCGGGATATGGCGGCCCGTCTGCCCGCCGCCTACTACCACTCGGTGACGTCGTTCTCACCCGGCATCATGGGCGCGCACGCAGTGACCATCGCCGTCGAGTTGCACGCCGGCGGGGAATCCGTACGGCAGGCCGCGGCTGCCGACGCGGCAACCATCCCGTCGCGACCACGACGAGCGCGCCATCGCATCGAAAGCGCTCGCGGCTACCAGCTCGACGGGCAGCCGGACGTGGCACTCGCCACGCTCGACCAGGCCTACGAAGCGGCACCGGAAACGATCAAGTACAACGGCTATGCCAAGCGCATCATCCTGGAAGAGACCGAGGCCAAGTCTCCGGCGCGCAGGCGCCGTGCCTCGGGGCTCGCTGTAAAGCTCGGTCTTCTCGCAGCGTAATCAAGGGGGCACAAACTGTGCCCCTGCCGCTGTACCGGCGCTTCTACGGTCACGTGGTGAAACGGAACGCACGTGACCGGGGAGGCCCGAGCATGCCCAGTAACCACAGCCACTCAGCCTTACGGCCCGTCGTCGCTGCGCGCGGCATGCTCGTACACGGCACAGCAGACCGGCGGTCAGCAGCGGAGCACTGGCTATTGGCATCACTGCCCGCCCCCGGCCGTGCCCGGGCCCGGCTCGAATGGCGGCAGCACGACGTGGCCATGCTCCCGCTCGGCACCTTTTTCTCCGCCGTACGGATCCCCGGCCGCCTTGTAGTAGCCCTGACGGAAAGCACCGAGACGTCCGAACTCGACGAGTTCATGCGCCACGCCCTCGATGGCGGCCCCGTCATCTGCGATCCACGCCACTTGCGGTATTACGCCCTGGTACCCGCGAGCGTGCCAAGAACCTGGCATCAGGCCGTCGACGACTGGAGGCCCCTGGACGTGGAATGCCTCGGCCACGGCAGCTACCTCGGAGTTCCCAGGGTGGACGCCGTGGAACGCACCCCCGCTCGGGCCACTTACTGGTCAGTGCCGATCGACTCGGCCGCGACCCTGTGCAGGCCGTTGAAAGTCGCCCGGCTGATCGCCGCCGGCCGTCACTGCCTGCCCACGGAGCGGGAAGAGTGAGTGACGCGGCGCGGATCCGACAGCGGTGCGAGGACGTGCTGTGGGATCCGATCCCGCAGGGGGACGAGTTGTCTCTCCTGGCTGAGGAGTCGGAGGCGTACGTCGGGCTGCTCGCTCCGAAGTTGGAGGAGCTGGTGCCGCGTATGCGCGAGGGCATGCAGGACACGGCGCGCATCGTGCTGAGGCACTCGGGCGAAGTCCTCGACGACACCGGTACGACGGCAGCCGAGCTCGGGACACGGCTGTACAACGCCGGAGTGAACGCGCGCGCACTACTCGGCCTCCTTGAGCGACCGGGCGAACTCGATCCGTCTCCGGGTCCGAGCCGTCGCCCTTGAGGCACGGCGGCCCGCCCGGAAGAATGACAGCGGGTTCCTCTCAAACCGTCGCCGCCACATCCCCTGCCCTCCGCCGGATCACCAGCGCCATCAGCGCCGCCCCCGCGCACAGCGCCCCCGCCGCGTACCAGACCACGTCGTACGACCCGAAGGTGTCCCGCGCGACACCGCCCAGGAAGGCGACGAGGGCCGCCCCGACCTGGTGGGAGGCGAGGACCCAGCCGAAGACGATCGCGCTGTCCTCGCCGTACTGCTCGCGGCACAGGGCGAGGGTGGGCGGCACGGTGGCGACCCAGTCGAGGCCGTAGAAGACGATGAAGAAGATCATCGGAGGGTGGACCGCGGGGCCGAGCAGGAGCGGCAGGAACATCAGGGAG
Organism: Streptomyces sp. NPDC006265; assembly: GCF_040613555.1. Classification (NCBI taxonomy): domain Bacteria; kingdom Bacillati; phylum Actinomycetota; class Actinomycetes; order Kitasatosporales; family Streptomycetaceae; genus Streptomyces; species Streptomyces sp. NPDC006265. The sequence continues at coordinate 2,925 of NZ_JBEXSH010000509.1, read as the reverse complement.
ACGCCCCGCAGCGCGTAGTACACCGCCAGCAGGCGGCGCGGCTCGAAACGGTCCGTGAACCAGCCGGAGGCGATCGTGCCGACGACGTCGAAGACGCCGATGACGGCGAGCAGGGACGCGGCGGCCTGGACGGGCATGTGGTGGTCGTGGGCCGCGGGGATGAAGTGGGTCTGGATCAGGCCGTTGGTGGAGGCGCCGCAGATCGCGAAGGTGCCGGCGAGCAGCCAGAACGGGCCGGTGCGCACGGCGGACAGCAGCACGGCCACGGCCCGGCGGGCGGCGCCGGGCACGGGCGGCGGCTTGGGCACGAACTCGGCGGCGCCGTACGGCTTCTGGCCCACGTCGGCCGGGTGGTCGTGCAGCAGGAGCCACACGAACGGGACGACCGCGAGCGCGGCGAGGGCGACCGTCACGGCTGCCGGGCGCCAGTCGTGACGGTCGATGATCCAGGACAGCAGGGGCAGGAAGATCAGCTGGCCGGATGCCGAGGCGGCGGTGAGGATGCCGCTGACCAGGCCGCGCCGCGCGGTGAACCAGCGGTTGGTGACGGTCGCGGCGAAGGCCAGCGCCATGGAGCCGGAGCCGAGACCGACGAGCAGGCCCCAGCACAGCATCAGCTGCCAGGCCGCTGTCATCCACACGGTGAGCAGGGATCCGGCCGCGATCACGGTCAGGGCGACCGCGACGACCCGGCGGATGCCGAAGCGGTCCATCAGGGCCGCCGCGAACGGTGCCGTCAGACCGTAGAGCGCCAGATTCACCGAGACGGCGGCGCCGATCGTGCCGCGCGACCAGTCGAACTTGTGGTAAATCTTTGGGGCACGTGAGTCCGCGTGCATGAACAAGGGGGGCAGACAGATGGACGTCACCATCTACGTACGACTGAGCCTCGATCAGCATGGCGACGAGTTGGGCGTTCAGCGCCAGGAGGACGAGTGCCGGGCGTTCGCCGCAGCCCGTGGCTGGACCGTACGAGAGGTGATCTCGGACAACGACATCAGCGCCACCTCGGGCAAGGTGCGGCCAGGGTTCGAACGGCTGTTGGCGTCCAAGCCGGACGCGATTCTCTGTTGGCACACTGACCGGCTCGTGCGCAGGACGGAAGACCTGCTGCGAGTGATCGCACTCGGGGTCAACGTCCACGCCATCCACGCCGGACACCTCGACCTGTCGACTCCGGCCGGTCGGGCCACGGCCAAGACGGTCACGGCTTGGGCGGAGTACGAGGGTGAGCAGAAGGCGCTACGGCAGAAGGCGTCGAACCTCCAGGCGGCGAAGAACGGCAAGCCACACAAGGCGGGCTTGCGAACGTTCGGATACGAAGACGACTACGTGACCGTGGTCGATGCCGAGGCGGAGGCGATCCGCAAGGGTGCCGAGATGGTTCTCCAAGGCGAGACCCTGGCGGCTGTCGCTCGCTTCTGGACCGGCCTCGGTCTGCTCGCTCCCCGCTCGTCGTCCGGCAAGGCGAAGGGTGAGGCAGATGGCGAGGCGAAGGGGTGGGGCGTGGGCGGTGTGAAGAAGGTGCTCATCTCCCCTCGGTACATCGCTCAGGTCACCTACCGGGGCGAGGTGATGGGCGCGGGCAAGTGGCCCGCGATTCTTGATGATGCGACGCACTACGCCCTCGTGTCGGCACTGACGAACCCCAAGCGCTTCACGGGCGGTGCGCGTACGGGCTCGGCCCCTCAGACCCTGCTTGCCGGACTGGCCACGTGTGAGCGTTGCGGGGATACCGTGCGAGGCGGCATGTACCGAGGGACCCCGGTCTACCGCTGCGGACAAAAGCACGTACGCGTGCCCCGGGAACTGGCCGACAAGCGAGCGGGTAACGCCGTCCTGGCGCGGATCGTCTTCCCCGACTTCCTTCCCTGGGTCCTCGCTTCTCGGCAGGAGCAGGGAGACGACTCAGCCCACCTTCATCAGGAAGCGCAGACCCTGCGGGAACGGCTCGACGGGTTGGCTGTGTCCTACGCCTCCGGGTCCATCACCCTGTCCCAGATGACGGCCGGTACCGAGGCGATCCGGTCCAGGCTCGACGAGATCGACGAGAGGCTGTCCGGTATCACTGGCCTGCCCCCGATCGACCCCGTGTCGGGCATCGCTGGCCTGATTCAGGACTGGCCGAACACTCCACTCCCCGTCCGTCGAGCGTGGGTCAAATTCGTCACCACGATCACGATGCACCCGAACGGCTTCAAGAAGGCGGCGAAGATGACCGTGGACGACTACATGACCGTGGAGTGGAACCACACCGCCGACGACGAACAAGACGCGTAGCCTGCCCCACTCTCGTCTCCGCAGGCCCCCCTTGGACCACACCACCAGGAGGAACCAGTGTCATACCCGCAACTGCTCACCCCCGAGGAGAAACTCGCCGACGCGAAGAAGCTGTTGAGCCTCCCGCGTATCGTCGTGATCTGCGGCTCCACCCGCTTCATGACCGAGATGACCGAGGCCGATCTGCGGGAGACCAAAGCTGGAAAGATCGTCGTCAAACCGGGCTTCGACATGAAGGCGCCGCACGGGCTTTGGTCCGATCCCGCCGAGGCCGAGGCGCTGAAGGTCCGGCTCGGCGAGCTGCACCGGGCGAAGATCCGGCTCGCCGACAAGGTGCTCGTAGTCGGCGACCACATCGGAGACAGCACCCGAGCCGAAATCGCCTACGCCCGGTCGCTGGGCAAGCCCCTGCGGTTCACGCACCCCGAAGTCGACCCTGACGCCTGACCGCCCGCTGCCACCTCGACAACCAGGGCCGGCAGCCCGCCGCCCGACCGTCTCGCGGCGGCTTCGACCGACGCCCACTTCAAACCCTCCGCAGGCATCCCTTGGAATTGATCGGTGGCGCGGATCCCGTCGGTCTCCGGCATCCGGACGTCCATGAGGACGACGTCCGGGCACAGCTCCCGCAGGACCGAGACCGCC
>NZ_JBEXSH010000508.1:0-6540 GCF_040613555.1 Streptomyces sp. NPDC006265 | reverse complement strand
GGCGAAAGCACACCCGAGCAGCGCGACGCTGTGATCGTCCGGGGCGCGGACGCGGACGATCCGGAGCCGTGGCTACGCGTCTTCCCTCGCGGACCGTGCGGGAGACGTCGTGGCCGTACGTCGAGTCGTTGATGACGGCGACGCCGTAGCCGGGCTCGCCGAGGTGCACCCAGCGGTGGCCGGAGACCTCGAAGCGGGCCGACTCCCAGCTGGTGTTGGTGTGGGTGGGGCGCTGGATGTGGCCGAACTGGATCTCGGCGGAGGAGTGCGGGGCGCGGATGTCGACCGGGAAGGCCGCCTTGAGGATCTTCTCGGTCTCGTGCCAGTCGATGTCCGTCTCGATGTCGATCCGGGGGCTGCCGGCGCGGACGGTGATCGTCTGGGTGATCGTGGAGCCCCTGCCGAAGGACCGCTCGACGCGGATCGCGCCGATCAGCGGGTCCTGCTCGACGACCGTGACGGACGACGCGTCCAGGAGGTCCGTGTAGCGGTTCTTGTAGTGCTTGTCGATGTCCCAGGCGTCCCAGTAGTTGGGCAGGTCCGTGTGCAGGCGGAGCAGGTTGCCCGGCTCGGCGAGCACCTCGCGGCCGGCGCGCAGGTCGCGGACGGAGGACAGGGTGCCGTCCTCGGCCACCTCCACGCGGACCAGTCCGTTGTCGAGGAGCCGCCCGTCCGTGGTCACCGGCTGCGGGGGCGCGGTGTCGGCCAGGGGCGCGGAGCCGCTGGCGGGCACCTCCACGTACACCGGTGTGCCGTCGGCGGTGCGGACCACCTCGGCGCGGTCGTAGGGGCCGGCGTTGAAGACGCGGGTGCCGCCGGCGCCGAGTGCGGCCACCGCCTCGGCGGTCAGGGCGTGCAGCTCCTGGGCCACGCGGGCGTACTCCGCCTCGGCCTCGCGGTGCACCCAGGCGATGGAGGAGCCGGGCAGGATGTCGTGGAACTGGTGCAGCAGCACCGTCTTCCACAGCCGGTCCAGCTTCTCGTGGGGGTAGGCGTAGCCGGGCGCGTGCAGGGCGGCCGTGGTCGCCCAGAGCTCGGCCTCGCGCAGGAGGTGCTCGGAGCGGCGGTTGCCCTGCTTGGTGCGGGCCTGGGAGGTATAGGTGGCGCGGTGCAGCTCCAGGTAGAGCTCGCCGACCCACACGGGCGCGTCCGGGTACTCCTCGCGGGCCTTGGCGAAGAATTCGTCGGGGTGTTCGACGACGACCTTCGCGGAGCCCTCCAGGTCGGCCAGCCGACGGGCCCGTTCCATGATCTCGCGGGTGGGGCCGCCGCCGCCGTCGCCCCAGCCGAAGGGGGCCAGGGAGCGGGAGGCGCCGCCCTTCTCGGAGTAGTTGCGGACCGCGCGGGACATCTCCTCGCCGCTGAAGCGGGCGTTGTAGGTGTCGACCGGCGGGAAGTGGGTGAAGATGCGGGTGCCGTCGATGCCCTCCCACCAGAAGGTGTGGTGGGGGAACTTGTTGGTCTGATTCCAGGAGATCTTCTGGGTGAGGAACCACTCGTTCCCGGCGAGCTTGGCCAGCTGAGGGTAGGCCGCGTTGTAGCCGAAGGAGTCCGGCAGCCACACGCCCTTGGTCTCTATGCCGAAGTGCTCGATGAAGAACCGCTTGCCGTGGATGAACTGGCGGGCGACGGCTTCGCCGCCGGGCAGGTTGCCGTCGGCCTCGACCCACATGCCGCCGACCGGTGCCCACTGCCCGTTCTTGACCGACTCCTGGATGCGGGCCCAGACCTTCGGGTAGTTGTCGCGCACCCACTCGTACTGCTGGGCCTGGGAGCAGGCGAAGATGAAGTCGTCGTACTCGTCGGCGAGCGAGGTGACGTTGGAGAAGGTGCGGGACGTCTTGCGCTTGGTCTCGCGGATCGGCCAGAGCCAGGCGGAGTCGATATGGGCGTGGCCCACGCCGGAGATCGTGTGCGCGCTGGCGTGCGCGGGTTTGGACAGCGCCGGCTTGAGGGCCTCGCGGACCGCGGCGGCGGAGCCGGAGACGTCGTCCAGGTCGAGCAGGTCCATCGCCCGGTCCAGGGCGTGGGCGATCTCGTGCCGGCGCGGGTCGTGCTCGCCGAGCTCCAGCATCAGCTCGCGCAGCACCTGCACGTCGAGGTCGAGGTGCCAGACCTCCTCGTCGAGGATCGCGATGTCGGCGGCGCGGAAGGTGTAGAGCGGCTTGTCGCCCGCGGTCAGCTTGTCGCCGAGGAGCGTGGTTCTCGAGAAGTTGTCCGCGAGGATGTCCGGGTTGGAAGCGGCCTCGACCAGGTAGTCGACGCTCTCGCCGCCCTGCGCGGGGTTGGCGATCGCCACGTACTGGTTGAGCGGGTTGACGGCCTTCAGCGGCGTGCCGTCCGTGAGGTGGACGAGGGCCTCGGCCTGGTTGCCGGGCCAGTCGCCGACGAAGCCGAGGTCGATGACGGCCTCGACGCGCTTCCCGGCCCACTCGGCGGGCACCTGTCCGCGCATGCGGAACCAGGTGGTGCCCCAGGGCGGGCCCCACGGGGTGCCCATCGAGAACGGCTCGTAGGGCGCGACGGCGGCCTCCTCGAACGGGACCGGCTCCCCCGGGGCCTGCCATGCCTCCACCTCGAAGGGGACGGTGGCCGCGTAGACCGCGGTCTTGATGCGCTGGTCGTGAAGGCGCTGCACGCGCTCCTCGATGCGGCGGCTTTCGTCGTGCATGGGATGTCTCCAGGAAGCGGGAAGAGCGAGCAGACGGGAAGCGGTGGGGGAAAGCGCTTACCGGACGGCGTTCACCTAAGGTACGCCAACCCCGGATGGACGTCGGTGTAGCCCTCGACGAGCTTGCGGGCCACGTTGACGGAGTCGACGAGCGGGTGCAGGGCGAAGGCCTTCACGGCCGTCGCGCGGGAGCCGGATTCGGCGGCGGCCAGCACCTCGCGCTCGACCGCCTTGACCGCGCAGACCAGGCCGGTGGCGTGGTCGGGCAGCGGATCGACGGTGACCGGGTGGGCGCCGTTGGCGTCGACGAGGCAGGGCACCTCGATGACGGCCTCCGCGTCCAGGACCGACAGGGTGCGCCGGTTGCGGACGTTGAGGATCAGGGTGGTGCGTTCGTCCCGGGCAATCGCCCGCATCAGGGCGAGGGCCACCTTCTCGTAGCCGCCGGACAGGTCGTCCTCGTCGCGTTCACCGGCGCCCGCGGTCTCGCGGTTCTCGGCCATGTACGTGGCCTCGCGCTCGGCGCGGGTGCGGTCCCAGACCGTGAGGGCTGGGGCGTGCGGGTTCTTCATCTCGGCGTAGAAGCGTGCCTGCTGGTCGTGCAGGAACGCGCCGCGGGTCTTCTCGGCCTGCTGGTAGGCGCGTACGGCTTCCCGGTTGAAGTAGTAGTAGTGCAGGTATTCGTTGGGGACCGCGCCGAGAGACCGGAGCCAGTCGGCGCCGAAGAGCTTGCCCTCCTCGAACGAGCCGAGCAGGTCGGGGTCGGCGAGCAGGCGCGGCAGTTCGTCGCGGCCGGCGACGCGCAGGCCGCGCACCCAGCCGAGGTGGTTGAGGCCGACGTAGTCGATCCACGCCTCGGTCGGGTTCTCCACGCCGAGCACCCGGGCGATACGGCGGCCGAGGCCGACCGGTGAGTCGCAGATGCCGATGACGCGGTTCCCGAGGTGGCGGGACATGGCCTCGGTGACCAGTCCGGCCGGGTTGGTGAAGTTGATGACCCAGGCGTCGGGCGCGAGGCGGGCCACCCGCTGGGCGATGTCGACGGCGACCGGGACCGTGCGCAGGCCGTAGGCGATGCCGCCCGCGCCCACCGTCTCCTGGCCCAGCACGCCCTCGGCCAGGGCCACGCGTTCGTCGTTCGCGCGTCCCTCCAGGCCGCCGACGCGGATCGCGGAGAACACGAAGTCGGCGCCGCGCAGTGCCTCGTCGAGGTCGGTGGTAGCACTCACCTCGGGCGCGTCGGGGACGCCGGCCGCCTGCTCGGCGAGCACACGGGTCACCGCCGACAGCCGTCCGGCGTCCAGGTCGTGCAGGACGACACGGGTCACCCGGCCCTCGGCGTGGTCCTGGAGGAGCGCTCCGTACACCAGCGGCACGCGGAATCCTCCGCCGCCCAGAATCGTCAGCTTCACCGGGTTCCTCCGATTCGGCAGGCTGCGCGCAGCGCGTCGCGAGAACCGAGCACGCGCCACCTCCCTGACCTCGCTTCAAGATCTGTAACTGGTTCCGGCCCGGCCGGTGTCGAGGGTGTGTGACCTTGCTGTTCACCGAAGGGCGGGGCTCCCTTGGCCGGGAATCCACCCGCCTCGGCCGGAAATGGGTTCACGCCTCCACCTTTCCCACCACGACGACCTCGACGCCCGCCTCCTGGAAGGAGGCCCGCGTCGCCGCGTCGACCGGCTCGTTGGTCACCACCGCGTCCAGGTCCTCGGGACCGCAGACCTTCGCCATCCCGTGCCCCGGGAACTTCGCCGCGTCGGCGAGCAACACCACCTTCTCGCCGGCCTTGATCATGGCGCGCTTGACCGGCACTTCCACCACCGTCGTGTCCATGACCTGCCCACCGGGCCGCACACCGCTGGTGCCCAGGAAGAGCCAGTCGGCGTGCAGCTGGCGCAGGTTGTCCTCGGTGAGGAAGCCGACCAGGGAGCGGTACTCGCGGCGGACCATGCCGCCGAGCAGGACCAGCTCGATGCCCTCGTCGTCGGCGAGTTCCTCGTAGACCACCAGGTTGCTGGTGATCACGGTGAGCCGGCGGCCGTGCAGCTGCCGGGCCAGCCGGTAGGCCGTCGTCCCGATGTCCAGCAGCACCGACTGGCCGTCCTCGACCATCGCGGCGGCGCGTTCGGCTATGGCGTCCTTCTCGTTGACGCGCACCTCGGCGACCTCGGCGAAGGGCTGGTCGCCCTCCTCCACGACGGCGCCGCCGTGCACGCGCGTGAGCAGTCCGTCTTCTTCCAGTTTGACCAGGTCACGCCTGATTGTGGCGGGACTCACCCCCAGCTGCTCCGAGAGGTCGGTCACGGCCGCGGGCCCGCCGGCGCGCAGGGCCCGCAGGATGAGTTGGTGTCGTCGTTCTGCCAGCACGACCAGAACACTACTCGTCATCTTCAATCATTTCTATGCTCAGTTCTGCTCGGGTATTGACCAATCCCTCAGAGCAGCGCACGATTCCGCTCACAGTGTGAAGAGTTTTGACGCTCTCCGTCGAAGCCCTGAGCGAGAGGACACATCCGTGGACGATGACCGGCCCGATGTGCTGCTGACGGGGCTGCTCTTCTACGACCTCGTCCTCACGGGGCTCGGCAAGCCGCCCACCCCGGGCGAGGAGATCTGGACCGGGGGCATGGGCTGCGGCCCGGGCGGCATCGCGAACCTCGCCGTGGCCGCCTCCCGCTTCGGCCTCAGGACCACCCTGGCCACGGTGTTCGGCGACGACTTCTACGGCGGGTACTGCCGGGACGTCCTGCGCGACCGGGAAGGCGTCGACCTCTCGCTCTCCCGTACGGCGGACCACTGGCCGACCCCGGTCACCGTCTCCGTCGCGTACGGCCACGACCGGGCCCTGCTCACCCACGGGCAGGAGCCGCCGTACTCGCAGGACGTGCTGATGGGCGACCCGCCCGACGCGCGAACCGCCCTGGTGCACCTCGAGGCCGAGCCGCGCGAGTGGCTCGCCAAGGCCGCCGCGAACGGCACGCGGATCTACGCCGACGTCGGCTGGGACCCCGCCCAGGAGTGGTCGCCGGCCCTGCTGGAGCAACTGGCCCTGTGCCACGCCTTCCTCCCGAACGAGACCGAGGCGATGGCCTACACCCGCACCGACAGCGCGGTGGCCGCGCTCGGCACGCTCTCCGAGCTGGTCCCGGTCGCCGTGGTGACGCGGGGCGGGGACGGCGCCCTCGCCGCCGACCAGATCACCGGCGAGTACGCCGAGGTCCCGGCCCTGGACACCGACGTCCTGGACGCGACGGGCGCCGGGGACGTCTTCGGCGCGAGCTTCGTCGCGGCCTCCCTCGGCGGCTGGCCGCTGGCGGAGCGGCTGCGGTTCGCGGTGCTCGCGGCCGGGCTGTCAGTCCGCCACCACGGCGGCGCCCTCGCGGCCCCCGGCTGGTACGGCGTCGCACGCTGGTGGCGCTCCCTGACCGACCCCGCACTGCGGCGCGCCTACGGGTTCCTCGCCGACCGCATCCCGGCCGACCCGGGCCCGCCCCCGCACCACGCCCCCGTCACCCCGCCGAGCCCGCACACCCCCGCCGGTCCGCGCGCCTGCGGAACCGGGCGGCACTGACGCTCTCCCCCTCTGCACTCCTCCGCATGTCGAACAGGAACAACAGGAGCAACCCGTGGACCTTTCTCGTAGAGGCTTCCTCCAGGCCGCCGCGCTGACCGCGGCGGCCTCCGGTCTGACCGTCGCCTGCGGCGGCGGCTCGGGATCGTCCGGCAGCAAGAACGGCAAGAACCTCACCTTGTGGTACTGGGGCGGCGCGCTCAGCGACAAGGTGGTCGCCGAGGCGAAGACGCACTTCAGCGGCCAGGTGAAGCTCACCGCCGCCTCCATCGGCGGCGACTTCAAGCAGAAGCTCACC